>NZ_JBLKCZ010000040.1:0-16730 GCF_047530595.1 Enterobacter sp. 01-M-02-SI-ECC
GGAATAAAATCCCATTCAGACGCCGGATAGATTCAAGCAAGCCAACTTATCGTCAAAATCGGTGTTGCAAAAACGGGAGTGACCATAGATTCCGTTTTCCGCTATACGCGGAAAAGCGATTTTGCTTCGGCGCAAGCGTACCCAGCAGACACATTTTGCTGTTTAATGATGAGCAGAACTGACAGATAACTCAGGATTGAATGATGAATAAGCTACAAAAAATTTCAGACCATGAAAAAAAACTGCTTACCGGAGAAGCTGTAGCAGAATCTCCACGCCAGATAATCAGGGATGTCTCATCAGGAAAAATCCTGTCTAATGGCAAAGTCGAGCCCGTCAATCTGCCTGTTTTTCTGATCCAGAGGACAGAAACCAACATCTGGTATAACGACATTGATGTCCAGTCGCTTATCAAAGAGGTCCGCACCCAGGCCAGCTTTGTGACCGAGGTAATTAAAGATTCTGAGTTCGAGGGCGCCGGTGAAAAGTATCAACAGTTTCTGGATAATTTTGCGGTATGTATGGAGACGCCTACCGAAAGATATCTTCATGACGTCAGAGTCATGGGGGTACATCTTTATACAACCCTTCAGACCCAGGTAAGAAGGCTTTCTGATGCGATACAACCCATAAAAAATCCCGGTGAAGAGACAGAAAAGCGGTTCTGCGCAGTAATAGAAGCGAACCTGAATCTATTTTTTCACATGTTGATTATCAATCTGGCAATGTCTAACCGCATCGATGATTCCACCGGGGTTTTACGTGAAAAGCTAACCTCGCTGGAAGCGACCCTGCGTCAATTACTGAGTAAGCATGTGTTTGCTAAAGGTGATGGAACACCTCATCCATCTGGAGTGGATATTCATGACGGTAAACTTCTTTACGGGTGGATTTTGCTGAAGAATGGCGATATTGACTCGGCAGAATCGATTTACCGATATGACTATAATATGAGAGAGCAGGTTACGTTTTCTGATTTGTTCAAAAAAGTTATGAGCCTTATTAACGAACGTCCGAAAAAATTTCACCAGGAATTAACTTTCCGGGAAATAATGAATGATACATTCGGAATGGGGGGTGTCCCAGAATCCCGGGTACGTATAGCATTGCAGATCGCCTATTACCTCCAGCAGTGTGAAACAATCCGGAGGTACATTGAGGAACTGACTAACGGCAGCGATGATGATATCTCCTGTGCGCCGGATCTCGATATGCAATCCCTGCTTACGTCCCCTACTGACTAAACCTCATCCCTCCTCATCCGGGCACATCAGTGCCCGGATACATCCTTTCCGTTTTATGTAATTTGAGGAAAGGTCACCCGACTGAGGGCAGTTTGTCACAGAACACAACATACGGTCCTTCCCTCCCCTTCTGACCCCATCATCCAGGCAAAAAAGATCCTTTTTCGATCCTTTTCCGATCCCGATCTCTGCTCACGCTAAAATAATTGTTTCTGATTTATGGTATATATCCAGAAAGCGGAAATTCAGCGCGCAGCGCTCTGCGGGTTTTTTCCGTGGCAGGCGCGGTCGCGAGCGACGAAAATGACAGCAGAACTTCATCAGATTGCGCTGCGTGAAAAATGGCCGGGTTGCAAGGGTGTGACCCGCCAGAATTTACACAGCGTGACCAGAACGACGGGGACACCATGACTCTGCCCTCTTTTATTAATGCCTCCCCTGCCCTGCCGGCAACGGGACAGCCGGCGGGCCTGGACTACGGCCGCGCACTTTCCCTGCGCGAGATGGCCCGGCACTACACCGAGCTGCCAAAATATCTGCTGGCCCCGGAAGTGGCCGGACTTCTGCACTTTGTTCAGGACTGGAGCCAGCACGCTTTTTTCAATACCTTATGGAATACCGGGGCGCGCCTGAACGAATGCCTTGCCCTGAGGCGACGCGACTTTCACCTCAATGAAAGCATTCCGCATGTCGTTCTGCGCACGGCCAAGCAGCGGCGTGCCGGCGGTGGCCGTCCGCGCAAGGGGAAAAGTGCCAACCGCGTTGTCCCGCTCTCCGATCCGGCCTACGTCGATGAGATGCGCCGGCTGTTCGCCAGCACGAAGGAGCAGTTTGAGGATGACCCCATCACCGGCGAACGCCGCGCGCAGCCGGTGTGGAATGTGTCCGACCGGACGGTGCGTAACTGGCTGGTGCGGGCTACGGATGCTGCAAATCGTGACGGTGTCAGACTGAGTATCGACGTCAGCCCCCACACGTTCAGGCACAGTTTTGCGATGCACCTTTTATATGGCCACGTTCACCCGAAGGTGCTTCAGGGTCTGCTGGGGCACGAGAAGTTTGAGAGTACCGAGGTGTACACGAAGATATTCGCGCTCGATATCGCCGCCAGTCAGCAGCTGCGGTTCACCCTCGATACACGTGACGCGCTGCAGCTGCTGCGCGGTAATAACTGAAGCAAGGAAAGGCACATGTTTGATGATGATGATGATGCAGACCAGGAACCCCGGGCCCCTGAACTCAGCCAGGATGTTCAGGCCCTGATCGACAACGGGCTGGCGTTTCTGGATAAGGCGCGTGAAGAGCTGGAAGCATCTAAAGCGAAGTTCTCGGTCGTCAGCTTCTGGACCGCGGTTGAGATCCTGCTGAAAGTCCCCCTCGTACACGAACACTGGACACTGGTCTGTTCAGGTAAAAAAGTTGTCCGGAGTAAGTATGTTGCAGGCGATTTTCAGTCCGTGACTTACGATGAAACCTGTACCCGCCTCGGGGACATCCTCGAGAAACCCTTGCCTAAAGAAACAATGACCGTTTTCGATAAAGTCAGGCAGCACCGCAACCGGGTGGTTCACTTCTATCATCCATCATTCACTGACGCTGAACAGAATCAGATCCAAAGAGAACAGGCAGATGCCTGGTTTGCCCTCAACCGTCTCATGCGGGATGAATGGAAGTCCATCTTCGGCGCTAAAGACAGCTACAGCTGGAAGCTGGCGCACGGTGAAACCCGACTGCTCAGGGGAAGTGAGTTCTATGCTGCCGTTCGGCTGCGGCAAGTTAAAGAAGAACTGGATGCGCTGGCCAAATCCGGTAAGCAGATAGCCGTCTGTGATATCTGCAAACAAGAAGCACAGGTTACCCAATCTCATTCCACCGGGAGTGAGGAACGAACGCTGTTCATTACCCGATGCCATGTCTGTACCAGTCAGTCCCGTCATATTTTATTCAGTTGTCCAAACTGTGACGAGCGACAGTCCTTACCTGAAGGTGATGAACCTTTTACCTGTGACAACTGCAACGAGGTCGTCGATCGAATGACGCTTCTCGATGAGGAAACATTCCGGAGCGTCGATGAACAGGATTACTCCGTACTGCCTGCCGGTTGCACAAACTGCATGACACCTGACAGTGTCTGTAAACTCGGTGATGGTTATCTCTGTACTCACTGTCTTTCTTACTATGAAGAACTGCACGCGTGCGGGTTCTGCAACCACTTCAGCGATAGCGTGCCTGAACTGAGTCATTTTAGAGGATGTGAATTTTGCGATGGTGACAGCCGTTATCATGATGATTAAACAATACAAAAGGAATACATTTGAAATTCATTTGAATTACAAAAGAAATCCTTTTGTAATCGTTTCGTGGTCACAATGAGAAATAATAAAATACATATGTATTTCAATTGTATTACGTTAAGGGCTTTCTATGTCAACGTGGACCAGTATCTCTATCGGTAACTTCACTCTTTACGATACGCAGAATGACTATTATCAGTGGTATTTTCAGCAGGGCGACCGTGTCAGGGAGATTGTCAAAGAGGAGGACGGAAGCTGGTCAGAAGAGACGTTTATCGGCTATCGGACGACCGTAGCGCAGATGCGCCGGCGGTTACAGCTGAACGGATATGACCGGACGGCTCTCGAAAGGGATTTTTCTACTGCCATTGAGTCCTGGAAAGCGGATTCTATTGCGGAACTTGAAAGCGAACTCCATTCCGAAGAAGGGGGCGCTTATCGAGGTGGCAAAATTGCGTGGCTGGAGCACATCATCCCGGTTCTTGACAATGCGACGCTGGATGACTGGCTTGACCGGTTAAAAAAGGCGGCGTGTTGGCCAAGCACAGAGAGTGATGACAACCCGTATATGAGGTGGATTAAAACAGGTGATCCTGTCCTTTCCCTGATGGTCAGCTGGGTCGACGAAGATTGCTCCTGGGTTCGTGATACGAACTTTAATTTCCCGTGTACACAACAAGACTTTTACGCTTTAGCGATTCTGCTAATCACTGAGGATGACGCTGTATGCGAACTGGACCTGAAATGGCTCATTTCTGCCGGATGGACTGATGATTTTGACGATCTGGAAGAAAAACATGCAGGAGCCACTCAACCGCTTAGACATGCCAGACAGAGCCTTTCAGAGTTAAGTACACTGGTCGCCTCTGCACCCGAAAATCCTGTACTGGTGAGAATGTGTTACTCCGGCATAATTACCGTTATGGAAGCTTACCTTGCAGATATTTTCATACGGGCAGTAAAGCATCCTCCTGTTAAGCGACGTTTCGTTGAGAGCTACGAGGCATTCCAGAATAGCTCCAAAAAGCCACTTTCAGAGGTCTTCAATCTGCTCGATTCGCTGGACAAGACTATCGAGACGGCATTGCTCAGCCTGTCGTTTCACCATATTGCGACAGTGAAAAAACTCTATCAGGAATGTCTCCTTGTCAGTTTCCCGCCCGATATATTGAATGATATAGCGCGTTCAGTGATCGTTCGACACGACATTGTTCACCGAAATGGCCGTGATAAGAATGGGAAGCACCACTTAATTGAGGGCTATCATGTAAATGAGCTCGAGGAGCTCATGCACGTGTTTCTGGCTGGTATAGACAAACAGATTCTGGATGGGCTTCAGCTGCAATTCGAGAATAAAAATGACGTACAAATGTAATTCTTTTGTGTTTTATTTGTATTTCATTTATGAAGAGCGTCGTCGAAAAATGAAGTACGAGAGATAAGTTGAATCTCAGTACCTGTACTTCATTTTCATTCCAGAAGTATGGTTTATTGTGTTTCATTTGTATTTCGTTTGTAATACTTTTGAAATTCATTTCAATATCATTATTTGAAGCGTTTCGCTGTCAGGAGAAAGGAATGGAACTGGTCTGGAAAAAAAATCCCAGAGGGCGGTTTGAGAGGAAACTGACTCTGGCTGAAAAGGAAGCCCTGCTTCACGTCTTCAGTAATGGGCGAAAACCAGGCCAGGCAGATTTGCGCATTGTGAATATGGTTCTCAACGAGATGGACAGACAGGAACTGTGGATCAAGTGCGACTGTGTTAACCCTGACCCTGAAGCTGAAGGCCCATTTAATTGTGAAGTGAACGTAGCCAAATTACGTCATGTAAAGACCACAAGGCCGCATGACGAACAGTGTCCGCTGTTTCGTCTGAAAAAAGAGAAAGACGCTGACAACACGGTTGTTGAAGGTAAAACAAGCCCACTGAATCCTGTTGGCGGGGATGACTGGCTACCGGACAAGAAGAAGGATGTCAGAGCTGCCAACGTGGAAGAACCGGTAGAACCACGTAAGCGCAAGCGAAAAATGCTGAAACCCGTTCCGGCTCTGGGGCGTAAATTACTGACGCTTATCCAGGCTGCGGGCCTGAACCAGCTTGAACTGATTCCTGAGTACCAGAGTCCTGGGCTTACGGGGGCGATCAGCAGGCTCAAAGACGTGCTGGAAGACCACTCAATGAGCAACGGCACACCTCTGAGCAAGTTATTCAGCTGTGTACCCTGGTTAAGCATCGAGCGTATTGGTTGCATGCTTTCAGAGCTGGAAACGATGCTGGGTATCAACAGCCAGAAAAAAGAACCGTGCGTGTATGTCATCGGGATAGCGACAGACGTCAGCCGGGAAGAGGTAGTCTTCAGCGTTCGTGGGAAAAACTTCGTGCACCGACCGGAGGCTAGGGTCAGTATCAATGGTGAAAACACATACAATGTCGGCAGCCGCGCCCCTTACTGGACAATTCTGGAATACCGGAGGGGAGGAGATGGTAATGTTTATTGCCATGAAGGCTACGCTCATGCCGCCTACACGCTTGATAATCCAGTTCCCGTCGACAGTAACAGGGAGCGTGAAACCCTGAAGGTGATCATCAACGCCAGCAGTTATGCCGGCCGTCAACCAAATCATCCGAATGCGATCAGTCTCAGCAAACCCTTGTTCACGACAAAAAGCATCAAGGACGGTGAGGAGGAAGACATTCACCCCGATTTTATCCTGAACGTAGCTCCGGCCAAAGAAAGTTCAGTGACGACCTTCATCATTGAAACGATGGGGTATGAGTCCAGGGAGTACATCGAGCGCAAACACAAAACTCACAGCTGGATGGCGCAAGAAGGGGTGTTGTTAACAGATCCTCCGGGCTGGCCAGCGGCTTCAGATAAAACGTTTAATATCGTTCTGCTCAGACACATTTTCACCGCTGGAAAAATGCGGAGATAGCGCTGAAGCCGAATTGTTTCAGGCAAAGTGTGACAATTAGCCCTGAAGCAGAATTTCAGGATAGAGGATGCTGTTATGCTATCTGTGACAAATGACACTCAGTGCTCAAACTAATGAGTGATAAGTTGCCCTTAGCTAACTGTGACAAACTGCCCTCAATCAGCGGTAAAAAGCTAAGATTCTGAGCTGGTGCGAACCATAATTCCAGTACGGTTCGGGTGTGAAGGTAGCATCTGTGACAAATTACCCTTAACTTTAGAATCAAAGTGTGACGAACCACCCTCATGTTTGTGACATCGAACCCTCAGATTCATCCAGGGGTGATGGATGTTATGTCACTGAAGGAAAAGACTATATGAGTAGTCTGGCGGCCTTTCTTTTTCTCGATATACGATAACCGCATCGGCGTTCTGCTGTTGATTTCATCGACACTCGCCTGCAGGAAACGACGGCGGAAGTCTGGCATACGCTGATAGCTTTGCGGAAGCTGGTAACGCTCCATGATCCAGTCAATTTTCAGGGATACCACGCCAGAGCCATCCGGCTTACGGTACTGGCATAACGACTCGTAGAGACGCATGGCATAAGGATTCGTGATCTCTTTCGTTTCACTGAGTCGGAACTGTGTAAAACGGTTCTGAAGACCAATGAAGAAAGGGATGAGGTAAGGGTTGATATGTACGCTGTACAGTCCTCTGGATGGACTGTGGGCACGTTTGATGAACCAGGGGAAGGATTCATATCCCTTTTCTTCACCTGCATCTTCTTCAGGGCGATAAAAGACCACTTCCTTACCCGCGAAACCCTTGAGCGCCTGACGGATATCTTTACTGGCCTCGGCGGAGGTCAGGCCGAAGGTTTCCGCATATTTGGCGACCTGAATTTCACAGATCCCATCATGCTCCTGCAGCGTACCGTCAGATTTTCTGATCTGGTCCACAAAGAGATAAAGCATACGCTTTTGATCGCGGGACAGACTGTATGCCGCCTCAGTCAGTTCGTTTGACTGAACAATACGCGGGCTATTCTTACGTTTTTTATGGTTGATAACCGCAACTTCCGTCATGACAGATCCGTGTAAAGTGTGACAGATTTTAAGATTGTCACACTAAATGAAAAAGAGTCAACAGGTAGGGATAACTTTGTGAAATACTGCAGCTTTTGAGGGCAATTTGTCACAGGGTTAAGGGCAATCTGTCACAGATAAACCGGGGTTTTGAGGGTGATTTGTCACACTGAAAGGGCAAATTGTCACAAAGACCCTTCTCAAACCCGCATGAATAAAGGGCTGAGAGACGTTCTAAAAAGGTAAACCTAACAACCTATTAAAAAGATCTTATAAAAATATGTCCGTGGATAAGTGGATAAACCTGAAGGAGCTAACCATTAGACTCCGAGCGTAAGCAGAATTTGTCCGTGCAGTTCCCTGGTGCTTCCTCGCTCACTCGCGGGCTTCGCCCTGCCGTTCGGCTGCGGCGAGCACTACTGGCTCTCTCTGAAAGGCGAAATTTAACCGATCCTCGCTATGGGGATATCTTTCCAGCGAGTGGTGTACGCAGGGGAGAGCATATCGCGTTTCATTTGCCATGTAGGCGCAATCCCTCGTCCTGCAAACCAGACCTGTCCCAGCCCGGAATGATTAATGCCATCGAGAACCTTCATCAGCTCAGCGCTGTGAGGACGTGGAGGACGTTCGTCGAACAGCTGCAGCTGCGAAACGCCGGAGCTGGTGAAGTCATTCAGCATCACACCGGCTTTGGCATACCGGTGCCCATCCTTCCAGATACGCTCCAGAGCCGCTGTGGCGGCCGCAATGATGTCCCGGGTGTCCTGAGTGGGGGTAAGCAGTTTCTCCGTGGCCACGTTGCCGTAGTAAGGCTCTTTAACAGCGAACGGAGACGTTTTGATGAATACGGAAATATGCCGGCAATACTGGCGCTCTTTACGCAGCTTTTCTGAGGCCCGCTCTGCGTACTGACAGACAGCCTGGCGGAGCGAATCGTATTCAGTGATCTTCTCGCCAAAACTGCGGCTGCAGACAATCTGTTGTTTAGTAGGCGGTGCTTCCTCAAGCGACATGCAGCTTTCCCCGTTCAGTTCGCGCACTGTTCGCTCGAGAACGACGGAGAAATTTTTCCGGATAAAGGCCGGGTTCGTCAGTGCCAGATCGAGCGCGGTCCTGATGCCAAGAACATTGAGCTTGCGTGCAATACGGTTTCCCACGCCCCAGATCTCTTCGACCGGCTGCAGTGAAAGCAGTTTCCGCGTTCGCTGAGGATTCCCCCGGGTCAGGGCGAGCACACCACGAAATTGTTTCCACTCCTTTGAGGCCCACTGGGCTGATTTTGCCAGGGTTTTCGTCGGCCCGGCACCCACGCCGATGGTCAGACGGGTACAGTCATACACGTGCTGGCGCAGCTGCCGGCCGAAGTCCTCCAGGTCCATGCAGCGCTCAACGCCGGTCAGGTCGAGGAACATCTCGTCAATCGAATACTGTTCCACCCTGGGGGCCAGCTCCTCCAGGCAGCTCATCACGCGCGCTGACATCGAGGCATAAAGTTCATAGTTGCTTGAGAACGCGTATATTTTTTCCGGGTACTTTTCGTTTTTCATCTGAAACCACGGCGTGCCCATTTTGATCCAGGGCTTTGCCTCGGCACTTCTTGCGATGACGCAGCCATCGTTATTACTGAGCACCACAACCGGCTTTCCTTTCAAATCAGGGCGGAAAACACGTTCGCAGCTGGCATAAAAGCTGTTCACATCGGCCAGGGCAAACATCAGTACATCTCCCTCGGGCGATGGATGATGTGCGTGACGACGCCAAAGATATCCAGATCGTCCGGGTCGGGATAAATCGGCGACCAGGCGGCGTTCATTGGCTGCAGCGTCAGTCGTGGCGTCAGCAGAAGCCGTTTAACCGTAAACTCCCCCTGCACACTGGCCACAACAATATCGCCGTGCCGGGGCTTCTCTGCACTGTCCACAACCAGCAGATCGCCATTGTAAAGGCTGCCGTCGGACATGCTGTCACCGCTGGCACGGAGATAGTAAGTCGCGCTCGGGTGCCGTATGCAGTAATCATGGAGATCCAGGTCGGACTCGACATAGTCAGCGGCAGGGCTGGGAAAACCGCAGCTGGCCAGGTCTGCAAACAACGGATGGGCCTTTGGCGGGAGTGCTTTCCCGGTGCTGAAAAGCTGCAGTTTCATCTTTCCTCCTGATGTCTAAATATACTGGTTATGCATACAGTATATTTAACAGCGTGAGGATAATCCAGATCGCCTGCGCCATGAACAGGGTGAGTAACCTAAGTTACTCAAAATGCTAGTTAATATCATTTTGAGTGCTTTATACTACTCATAATGAGAAATAATGCTTTTGTTTTTCCATTTTGCTCTTATAATGTGTATCAAATTGAGTTTAATTGATGGAGCATAATGATGAATATTTACTGCGATGATGGTTCAACTAATGTTAAGCTGGCATGGTTTGAAGGAAACGAGCTGCAGACCCGGGTTTCTGCTAACTCCTTCCGGCATGGCTGGAAAGTGGCGGAATTCAGTGCTGCAACGTTCAACTATCAGGTGGGCACGCTGAAATATACCTGGGACAGCGTCAGCCGGGATGCCATCCCGACAACAAACGTGGAATATCAGTACGGTGATCTCAACCTGCTGGCCGTGCATCATGCGCTGCTGAACAGCGGACTTGAGCCGCAGCCGGTGAGCCTGACCGTGACGCTGCCCCTGAGCGAGTATTATGACGGGGACTGCCAGCGGAACGAGGAGAACATCCGACGCAAACGGGAAAACCTGATGCGTGAGCTGGTTCTGAATAAGGGCAGGGCATTTACCGTAACGGACGTGAAGGTGATGCCGGAATCACTGCCGGCGGCGTTCTCCCGTCTCGCGGAGCTAAAGCCCGGACCCGCTGAGACCACCCTGATTATCGATCTCGGCGGAACCACGCTCGATGCCGGCGTGATTGTCGGACAGTTTGATGATATCAGTGCGGTACACGGCAATCCGTCTGTCGGCGTGTCACAGGTCACCCGCGCAGCTGCAGGCGCGCTGCGGGCTGCAGACAGCGAAACCAGCGCGCTTATTGCTGACACGGTCATCCGCAACCGCAATGATCGTCAGTATCTGCAGCGAGTGATCAACGATGCCGGAAAAATTGACGATGTTCTGAACAAAATTACAGAGGCAATCACTTCCCTGGGGGCGCGTGTCACCAGTGAGCTGACGGCCTTCAGAAACGTTAACCGGGTATTCCTGGTCGGGGGAGGGGCATCCCTCATTGAAGAGGCTATCCGTCAGGCCTGGCCTCTGGCTCCTGACCGTATCGAGGTTATCGGCGATCCGCAGCTGGCGCTGGCCAGAGAGATTGCCCTTTACAATAAAGAGGACTAAACGTGCCGGACGGCCAGTATTCTTTCTATCTGCACAGCGACGATCGCACCGACATCGCGGCGATGGCGACCATCAGCACCATCTCACAGCCCCTGCGCGGTGACTTCATCCGGACCGCCGCCACCGCCGGGGCGGTGATGTACCAGACGGATGCCCGTTTACCGGCGCTGATCCCGGTGTTCTTTGACGGGCAGCTGAGCGCCATCCGGCTTTGCGCCGTGATGGCCCTGGTCTCCGGTACCTGGTCTTCACTCTCAGGACTTCCAGATGAGCCTGATGGTGGCGTGGCGGCTCTGGCCATGTCACCGGAGACGGAATACCAGCGCCGGCGTTACACCCTGACGCTTCAGGATGACCGGAGCAGTGAACGGGTTGAGCGTGTGCTGACGGGCGTGTCATCCCGCCTGCGTGGAGAGCTGCTGAGAAACCTGATTATCACCGGTCTGGCCCTGCATACGACCGCGCCGGAGCTGCCGCGTCTGCTGGCCAGCATGCCGGTACCGCCCGGCACGGTCAGCGAGCTGCAGGTTCTGGTTCAGCAGATGGCTGGTACGGCTGGCGTGAGTAAGGCTGCAGTACCGGAGAAACCAGCACAGCCTGCCGCACCGGTAACCGGTGAAGCGACCAGGATAAAGAAAAATATGCAACGGGCATTCGGAGACTAGAACATGTCAGTGATTAAACAGAAGGCAGAGCAGTGCATTCATAACTTTCTGCGTGCCCGGAACGTGCCTGAATCTCAGTGGCCGGATCTGGTCAAAAAGACCGGCAGGGGAATGATACTGGCAGGCGTGGCCGTTGTGGTTCCCGGCGTTCTGGCTGATAACATATCCCTGCCGGTGACAATCGCGATGCAGGTCTGCTATGCCTCACTGATCGGCCTCGGGGTTCTCCTGGCGTTTGACGAGAAAAAACCAAAGGGACGGGGATGAATATGAACATTAACCTGAAGGAAACGGTATGAAGCTTGAAGACCTGACAGGAGACGAACGTACGCTCGTAATTGTGGCCCTGCAGGCGCTGCATCGCCAGCGGGTTTCAGCATACAACTCGACCCTGACGGCATGCAGCTTGTCGGGAAAGAATCCGCCTGCAGATGATGTTTTTGGGCTGCATGAAGTGCAGGAGGCACTGCGCAGAATTGGTGCGGCACCGGAGAGCCGTTAAATCCGGTACCTGCACTTCAGAAAAAAACGGCAGGGTGACATCAACCCCTGCCGTAAGCATACTTGCTGTTATTGTTCTGAAAGTTTAGAGGCAGTTTGCGTTAAGTCAAAATATATCGTCATGAATTATCAGATTTATTTCCTTTCTCCTCCAGGACAACGCCCCGCCGTGCCTTCACGCTAACCCGGCCGCTTCTGCCTCCAGGGAAGCTGTCGCCTCCGTCCTCACCCGTTCGCGCCCTGCACGGTGCATTCAGCCCGTGAAGGGCTTGCGCTGCGGCTTCGGCGTCGCCCTGGCGTCTTCCGCTTTTCGCCGGGTTTTTGTGGCGGCACGGCGCAAGAGGGTGCCGGATGCTGAGGACACAACCATGTTCAGACTGACCTGTATTGAACTGAATAACGGCGAATTTGCCGTGTATATCAACAACCACTACCTGGGGAGCGAGGATGCCAGCAGTGAACGACTGTACCTGGGTGAAATCCGGGAGCAGCTTTCCCAGCTCCCGGGCGTGGAATTACAGACCCTGCATGAAGCGGTGCCGGAGGAGGATGACTGGTGCTGGAATGACATCGCCGATCGCGTGCTGCCGCCTGTTTCAGCCTGCCGGGATGATGTGACGGTGGCAGGACTCATGGCCAGGCTGAAGCAGTACCCACCGGATGCACTGTGTCTGGGGACATTCTGGCTGGCAGATGATTTTCTTTCACTTGATGACAGTCTGTCTGAAGAGAAAATTGCAGAAGCAATGCGTATCTGCGACCGAAGCCATGATGCCGGAATCGGATTTAACTGGGACACGCTGCAGATTGCCATTGACGGAGTGAAGGGGCGCTGACGAAAAAAAAGCAGGACGCTTTCCGGGAAAAGAGCGTCCTCAAATGTGTCATATTCGTTTTAAGTGAAAACCCATCAGATGTTTTCGGCACAGATAATTGCACAATTGCTGCCTTTTTTCACCTGCCATATATCCGACTGAAAAAAAAAGGACGTCGCCGGTCGGGGACGTCCTGAAATCAAAGGCATACATGTAAGATAACGGCGCGAATCCATTATCAGTGTACATTCTGCCATACTCTGCCTGACTCATCAGCTACCAGAACCGGCACCGAAGGATGTCGGTTCCCTCCGCCTTATTGCCGCCAGCCGGCGGCGTGTTCAACGCCGTGCCTTCACGCTAACCCGGCCGCTGCGGTCGCAAGGGTTCACGTTGTCTCCGTCCTCACCCGTTCGCACCTTTCACGGCGCATTCAGCCCGTGAAAGGCTTGCGCTGCGGCTTGCGGCGTCGCCCCTGCGCCCTCCGCTCAGAGCCGGGTTTTTGTGGCGGCACGGCGCAAGAGGGTGCCGCATATCAGAGAGGAGTGTGTCTATGTCCCGTTTTATTCTGGGTGACTGCGTGCAGGTGATGTCCCGTTTCCCGGCGCGTGCCGTCGATTTTATTCTTACCGATCCGCCGTATCTGGTTGGCTATAAAGACCGTACCGGGCGCACCCTGGCCGGGGACAACTCAGCCGAATGGCTCCAGCCCGCCTGTCATGAAATGTACCGCGTGCTGAAAAACGACAGCCTTATGGTGAGCTTCTATGCCTGGAACCGCGCGGATCTGTTTCTGAATGCGTGGAAAGCGGCCGGTTTCCGGGTGGTTGGCCATATCGTCTTCGCCAAGTCCTACGCCTCAAAATCGACGTTCGTGGGTTACACCCATGAGAGCGCCTACCTGCTGGCGAAGGGGAGGCCGCAAACCCCGGACCGTCCCATTCCGGACGTGATCCCCTGGAAATACACGGGCAACCGACACCACCCGACGGAGAAGCCGGTGCAGAGCCTGCGACCGCTGATTGAATCGCTCACGCATCCGGGGGCCATTGTCCTTGACCCGTTCGCCGGCAGCGGCTCCACCTGCGTGGCCGCCGCCGAAGCCAGCCGCCGCTATATCGGGATTGAGATGCTTGAGCAGTACCACGCCGCCGGCGTTCGCCGCCTGGCGCAGGTTGAGCGGGCGAGAAGGATGCCGGCGGCCAATGACGGTGCGTTTTATCCCGACTATCCGGAGGCGGCATGAACTACCCGGGCCTTGAAACCCTGCGCGCGGACGTGGCCGCGCTCAGCAATGCCATGTGTGACGTGCGGATGCTGCTGAACCGCCTCGAATCGCAGCACCGGCACGACGCGGCAACGCTTACCGAACGTATGGCTGCGCAGACCCTGCGCCGGATCAACACCCTGCTTCTGGAAGCCTACCGTGAAGCTCTGGTGCTGGACGAAACCTTTCAGGACTGACTGACCCTGCCGGGCTGAGGCCCGGCCTGTAACCCCTTAGCAGGAGAGAAAAAACGATGTACGGAATCCGCGAAGAACTTTGTGTACAGCTTGAAAACATGTTCACGGCTGACGAACCCCTGGTCCTGCTGGTCTGGACGGAGGAGGGGATTAGCGTAGCCTGCCGTGAAGCCCAGCCAGAACCGGACGGGGCTGAAATCCGGGAGGTGATGAAGGCCCTCGGCGAAATGAAAATGACGCAATACCGCCAGGAAGGGGTAAATCATCAGACTATCAACGATCTCCTGACCCGTCAGCGGGAGGCGGAAAACCATCAGGTGAGTGTTCCGGCGGTACTTCTGTCCCGCGTCCTGCGTAACTATGAATGCGAGCTGGAAAACCGGATCGGTATGGCCTGGGAATCCGGGCGGCAGGAGCCGGAATCCGTCAGAAATGAGCTGAATAACGTTCGCGCCCTACAGGAGGCACTGGCCGCCTGAGAGAACGCCGGGGTAACGCCCCGGCAACCATCCACTGCGAAAAGGATGTCAGTACCTTCCGCTTTTATCCGCCGCCGCCCTCCGGGCCACGTCGGGACAATGAAACTCCCCTGAAGCTCCGTGCGGTGACGGCATACGCCGTGACTTCACTGTAGCCCGGCCGCATCGGCCACAAGGGTTCGCTGACGCCTCCGTCCTCACCCGTTCGCACCCTTCACGGTGCATTCAGCCCGTGAAGGCTTTGCGCTGCGGCTTGCGGCGTCGCCCCTGTGTCCTCCGCTTTTCGCCGGTCTGTCGTGTCGTCACGGCGATGCCGGAACCGAGAATATGTTAACCGTGGAGGATCTATGAACCAGACCGTGACCTGTGATGCTGTTCGTCTTGAGGGTGCGCAGCGCCTGACTTTCCTGCCTGATTTGTTTGGGGGCGATTTTATGACGTCCGAGGCATCCGTGTACGCCTACGCCCAGCGTTATTGCCCTGAGTATCAGGGGGGATTCTGGCAGTTTTACCGGCTGCCGGAAGGCGGCGGATATATGGCGCCTGACGTGGAGAGCCTGACCCTGTGCAATCGGGAAAACTGGTTTGAGCAGACTGTCAGCGGGGAAGTGGCGGGGATCATCCTCACGGCGCTGGTACTGAATCACCGGAGCTGGCACCACAGTAACCATGACCATGAGGAGCTGTGCCGCCACTTCTGCCGCCGTTATGAGCAGCTTATGGCATTTGCTGATACCCATCCTGAAAGCGCCACGATCTGGCGTGCCCTTGACTGACTGATCACGGGCGGCGATGCCGCCCGACTAAAGGAGAAAACATGATTGGTACAGCAAAAGAGATCGCCATCGAAATGCTGCGTGATGACGATAATGACGGCGAGAAATTTGTATTCGCCAGCTGGAGCCGGAACGATATTCGCGGTCTCTGCATTGACTGGGATCTCAGTGATGAAGAGATCGACGTGGTGATGGAAAGACTGGAGGCAGAGCTGTATCCCTCCGGATGTGTCCCTCTCATCTACAACATTGTTGAGGTGATGGTGGAAGAAAAACGGAAACACCGTAATGTCACCATTCCGGCTGCGGCGCTTGCGGTGGTGATGCAGCTTGCAGGGAAGGAAATGGAGCGTATCGCTGTATGCGCGGAGGATGGAGGCGGATCAGCGGCAGAAACCCTGAAAGAAGAAAATGACGTCATGTTGCGCCTGCGCGCTGCGCTCAATGCCTGACTGAGAAACCGGAGGCATTGCCTCCGGAAACTGAAAAAAGGAGAACACCATGCAACTGTCACCGGAAACCCGCAGCATCCTGCGCCAGTATAAAACGCTCATCAACGAGCGACGTCGTGAATCAGGACTCAGCCCCGTAACCACAGCGAAAGTGCTGGATGAGATCTGCGAATCGGCTACCCGCCAGTGCGCCGTCTATCTTTGCGGCCACTTCATTCTCCAGGGCGGTCAGGGGGATGGAAAGTAAATAATCCGGGCGGGGCATAGGCGCCGCCTGTTCGCGCGCGAAAACCCAGTCATCCCTTCGGGCTGACGGGGCGGCAAGGCCAGCGCCTGCGGCGCTGCCCCCTCCCGCCCCTGGTGTAAGTCAGGAGAAATGCAGAGGAATGGCATTGTGGGGGCAAATTGTCACGTATACGGTCCTGCGTGGCGTGGCGGCTCTGAAACCCGATCAGCAAATTCTCTGAAAACACCAGAATCCCACTTCTGGCCCCCTTCGGCTCCCGGCCAGCACTGCTGTCCGGTCGTCGAGCCCCACTCCGCCAGGGCGGCTGCTGGCGCACCCGCCGGGCTCCGCCGAACCCCTGCGGGGTTTCGGGCTGACGCTAGGGTCTGATGGCGAAGGTCAAAGGCTGCGGCTTCTCCGGCCGTGCCGTCCGGAACGCCTTCACCGCGCCGGCTGATGCCG
>NZ_JBLKCZ010000041.1:0-15839 GCF_047530595.1 Enterobacter sp. 01-M-02-SI-ECC
GGTGGAGCATCAGCAGATTCAGGCCACCGCCACGGCGGCGGGGATTGCGCCAGGGCACACCTTCACGTTAACCAACGCGCCGTTCTTCAGCGACAACGGCGAGTATCTGGTGACGGCGGCGGGTTACCACTTCGAAGAGAACCGCTACGCCAGCGGCGAGGGGGAAACCATTCACCGCACCGATTTTACGGTCATCCCGTCGGCGGTGGTGTACCGTCCGGCGCAGACCACGGCGTGGCCGCGCACCTACGGCCCGCAGACCGCGAAGGTGGTGGGGCCGAACGGCGAGAGTATCTGGACGGACAAATACGGTCGCGTGAAGGTGAAGTTCCACTGGGACCGGCTGGCGAAGGGCGATGACACCAGCTCCTGCTGGGTGCGCGTGTCGAGCGCGTGGGCGGGCCAGGGGTACGGCGGGGTGCAAATCCCGCGCGTCGGCGATGAGGTGGTGGTGGACTTTATTAACGGCGACCCGGACCGTCCGATTATTACCGGGCGCGTGTACAACGACGCGAGCATGCCGCCGTGGGCGCTGCCGGCCGCGGCGACGCAGATGGGCTTTATGAGCCGCACGAAAGACGGTTCCGTCGACAATGCCAACGCCCTGCGCTTTGAGGATAAAGCGGGCGCAGAGCAGGTGTGGATCCAGGCCGAGCGGAATCTGGATATTAACGTCAAAAACGACGAGTCGCATTCTACTGAAAAAAATCGCACTCAGTTTGTTGGAGAAGATGAAACTTTACGGGTAGCGAAAAACCAGAAATCAGGGATTAAAGGTGATGTGGTATGCCTGACGGGAAACAGTCGAAACGATAAAGTCGTTAACAATTTTATCCTTTCCGCAGGCAATACGCTGAGACTGGAATGTGGTGAAAGTGCTATCGAGCTATCAAAAGATGGCAGCGTCCATATCATTGGTAATAACTTTAACTTTACTGCAAAACAGAATGCACAAATTAATACGCTTTCCGGTGAATTGCATTTAAATCCTGATGATGGACGAAACGTTATCGATCCTCCTGGCGCATCCCATCAGGGTGAAATCCAGCAGGAAGTGGATAGTTTTTTTGTTATTAATGGCAATAAATAAGAGTAACACGAATGGCTGAATATATTCTTCAGGAAGCATCCCTCGCCTTACCTGATGTGTTTAAAGACAGAACCATGAATTTATTTACCCTGAGTGATAACGGAGCCAGCGAGTTTACTTTTGTTGTTTCTCGTGCGAGTGCTAAAAACGAAGATAAAGTCCATGATGCGGCAACACGGCTGGTACGTGAACTGGAAATTACGGTGCCCGACTTTCGTCTCGAATCCTCTCTGATGACCTCTGTTGATGGTCTCCCTGCGGTTGAGCTTTTTTATCAGTTCAAAAATGATAATGCGATCATTTTCCAGAGGCAGACCGTTATTTTGCTCGGTGACCATCCTGGCGGCCAAAAGATGGTGTGTTATATCGGTACTTGCCCGGGCGAGTTTAGCGATTATTATCATAATCAATATCAGGAAATTATCCGCAGTATTAAGTTCCACAAACCGGCTCAGACTGAAACTAGAGAAATGCTCGCTGCCGACAGCCAGGGGCCATTTTTTGCGCTTGATAGTGAGAGTAAGGTACTCAGTGTCTTTGAAAACATTCAGGAACTGTATGGACATCTTTCGCTTCAGCGGGCGAAAGAGGGGCAATATTTGCTTTTTGAAAAACAGGGTAAACCACTCAGTATTGCACCCGTTCCGGACAGCCAACCCCTTCGTTACGCGCTCTGGACGACTTTCGCAGACAAATCACATCACCTACTTTCACAGCTTTCCGTATGCCGCCAGGTCTCTGGTTCTGACCAACTTAATACACCCGATCGGATACGTGGGTATCTGATGGCACAGCGAGCCGAATAGTTATGTCCGAATGTCTGGCCGCTCGCGTAGATGATGAGATTGCTCATACAGCCTCAAAAGGCTGGATGATCGCAGGATTGGTTGGTGGGGCAATTCTGGGCGCAGCTGCCGTTGTCGTCACAGGAGGGACCGCGTTGGTTGCTGTTTCTGCCGTTGCGGCTGGGGCATGTGCTGCGGGTGGGTTGGGTGAGCTCCTCGGCAGTATGTCATGGGCTCCACGCCATACCACCGGTACGCTAAAAGAAGGTTCACCCAATGTCTTTATCAACAGCCGAAAGGCTATCCGCGCTCATCTGTCAGCCGGAGAGTGTGATGAGCACAGCGGTAGCCTGCAACGGGTTGCGGAAGGTTCGATAAAAGTTTACATCAATAACTTTCCCGCCTCTCGCACAGGCGATAAGTTGACTTGCAGCGCCGAGATTAGTCAGGGATCGCGTAATGTTATTATCGGTGGAAGCAAGGTTCAGACCGATGAAATAAGTCCTGAAATCCCGGAATGGGTTAACTGGACGATGCTCGCCGTTGGTGCCGGAGCCATGGCGGTGCTGGCCAGTCCGGCAATCGCACTTCTGAGTACCCTCGGTGCGATGGGCGGTGGCACTGTGGGTAGCTACGCGGGTGGAATGCTGTTTGGCGAAGGCAGCGACGGTCAGAAATGGGGGATGCTGATTGGCTCTGTTATCGGCGGCGGGGCTGGCATGAAGGGAGGGGCAAGGTTTGATGCGTGGCGGGCTGGTAAGCCTGTTCTCGAACCGGTTAAGCCAAATATTTCGGCCCGAAGAGCTGAACTTAATGAAAAATTTGGACGCACGGGGGATCTCAATAGAGATATTACAGCCAGAGGAAATAAAGAGCTGGCAAGAAACTGGCTCGAATCTAAGGGCTTCACTCCGCAACAGATTCGTGACTTTGATAATGGCATTGACTATACAAATAGAGTGAGTGTTGAAACAATAAACAGAAATAAAACACTCTATCAAAACCAAGTGCCAGGAGGACGACAGGGAAACTGGTATGCTCTTCGAGAAGATGTTGAGCCAACAGAGTTGGGTATCAATCCAAAAGGTACTAT
Source organism: Enterobacter sp. 01-M-02-SI-ECC (assembly GCF_047530595.1). NCBI lineage: Bacteria > Pseudomonadati > Pseudomonadota > Gammaproteobacteria > Enterobacterales > Enterobacteriaceae > Enterobacter > Enterobacter sp. 01-M-02-SI-ECC. The sequence continues at coordinate 2,969 of NZ_JBLKCZ010000041.1, forward strand.
TTATGGCACTGATCAAGTTGTTGATAAAGTAGCAAAACCGTATGTTTCACAACAAAAAGTTGAAATGTTACGTAGTACTTCTTTGCCCGCACTTGATACTTGGTCAGTGAAAGATGTACCCTATCAGACAAAAGGTGGGGCAATACAGATGCTTTCAAGCGAAAAGGATATATTTAAGGTGGCTCATGAATAAAGAAAATTACACCGCGCTAGATTATATAAATGATGCTATTGATGCAATTAATAATCGATTAGAACAAAATCCTACATTTTCTTTATATGTTATGGCGAAAAATCAGTTGGATTATATTAAATCTATTCTAACTGGTGCTGAAAAAGATAAAAGTAAATTACACACATTGAATCTTGGAGTGCTTGCGTCTAAAGAGTTTGATACTACCGATGCCGAACTTGCTCAGCATTTGTCCAATGCTAATTATATAGCCTCGCAGATGGGGCAAGGATTGAAGGTTATTCTTCCCCATGAGCAAGACGTAGAGTACCTGAAAAGGCAAAAAAGATATCGTAAGTGATAGGCAGTTTTTTTATTTTTAAATGTGATTGTCCGGTATCGTTAACACTTTTTTGCTGTAACTATCATATACACTTGATTGCTATCTCCATTTTTTAATGTAATTAAGTCTTCTGTTTCACGGAAAAAAAGAGAGAATGATAGATTATAATCTGTCATGCGCAGTTTCCCTGGTTTAATCCTTTTATAAAGAATGCATAATGGAAGATCTTCACAGTGAAGACTCGGTAATCAATCGTTATGCCGATCGTTATCGTAGCTACATGCCAATTAATATCCGTAATGGAAGAAGAAACACTAGTCTTGATGCGTCGAATTCATCTCACTCATGGGATGCAACATTACCTTTAACCATAACTGAAGATGTTTCACGTGATAAGGCACTTGGATCGCTGGTCGGTTTGGCAGCCGGGGACGCCGTCGGCACCACTCTTGAGTTTAAGAAAAGAGACAGTGAATATGTAGAGGATATGATTGGTGGCGGGCCTTTTCAATTAAAACCTGGTGAATGGACAGATGATACGTCCATGGCATTATGTCTGGCAGAGACTTATCTTTCAGAAAAAAGAATGCATACCGATGTGCTGAGAAAATATCTCTTGAAATGGTATCTTAACGGAGATAATAGCAGTAATGGTCGGTGCTTCGATATCGGGAATACGACGCGATTCGCGCTTGAACAGTATATGCGTGTCGGACCTTCCTGGTATGGCAATACAGAGAAACACACTGCTGGTAATGCTGGGGTTATTCGTCAAGCCCCGGTATCTATCTTTCGTCGAAAATCGCTGCGTGCGATTTACTTCGAATCCCAGGCTCAGAGTAGAGCAACGCATGGCGCGGTAGAATCAATTAACGCATGCCAATTTCTCGGATTGGTATTGCACTATTTAATTAACGGTTATCAAAAAGAAGAAGCTTTTTCGCCTCATATTTTCCCACTGTGCGCGCGTGTAATGATCATAAACGCGGGTGAGTATAAGCAAAAAACTCGCGATCAGATTCGTTCAAGTGGTTATGTTATCGATACGCTTGAGGCCGCGATGTGGTCCGTATGGAATACTGACAACTTCCGGGATGCGATTCTGCTGGCTGCCAATCTTGCCGATGATGCTGACAGCGTTGCGGCGACGGCGGGACAAATAGCGGGAGCATTATATGGTTATTCCGGTATCCCGCAGGGGTGGAAAGATAAACTCGTGCAACACGAACGTATCGCCACAATGGCAGGTGAACTATTCGATAGAGCTCCAGAGGATAATTTCTTATAATTATATTAGTCATATGGCACGGGTATTGTACCGTGCCTCTTTCTTTGTCTGTACCTAATGGTTTGTTAGTTAAAAGCGTCCCGGCGTGTCAAAAATTGGACAATACAGATTCTTCGAGAAGAGAAGATGTGTTGACCATGGTTTGTGGATAAAGGAAATTATATTGAGTTGGGTTGAATTAATGGCGTCACTGATATAGTCAATCAGCGGTTCGGGCCAATATTACGCCTGGTAGCAAAATCTATCGCCGCGTTAAGTTGTATGTTGTTGTTTTATGGTATTTGGTTTGGAAAAGGAATGTGATGCGAAGTGAGATGACGACACGACAATGCCTGGAGAACAACATGTATAAATGTGGTACGTTATGATTCAATGGCTTTTCTTTATTCTCTTTATGATTTGGACACTAGCGCTTATCTGGAATGGAAAAGACTTATTCAGTAAAAAACAATGGTTCCTTGCTGGGTTGATGTTCGTTCTGGTGCTAGTGGCTACGGTTGTTATTGGTTTTACGTTGAAATGGCTCGCTCAGTCAATGTCATTATTCTCCGTCGCAACGGCGAAACAATATTCGATTATCTTTTCCATGTCTTTCCTGTGCGTATGGGGTTTAAAGATTACCGTTGTGCTGCTCTGCACGATTTTTCACGGGGTTATAGGGGGGCACAAAAAATACAATGCAGAAAATTATGAAGCAATATCGTCTATAACACGCGTCGTTGCGCCTGGCTTACTTATCGTTGCTAAAAGCGTCGTTTCCCTGGGTAGCGTCCTTATGTTTTCAGGTTTATGGCTTAAATAAGCACGGTTTAAAAAATATCTCAATGAACACCGAGATTAGTCCATAGTGGAATAAAGATTATGCTCAACCGAATTACCGTTCAGCTCCCGGTGGAGGGGCTTCTGTTCTGGAAACTGACGGGCCGCGAGGCGATGTCCGAGTCGTTCGCGCTGACGCTGACCGTGCTCGGCACGGACGCGCGCATCGACCGCAGCAAGCTGCTGGGCCAGCCGGTCACGGTGACCATCCCGACGCAGAACCTGCTGACGTCCCGCTATGTTAACGGCAAAATTACCCGCGTGGCGGTCAGCGCCGTTGAGCTGACGGGCACCCGCTATGCGGTGTACCAGCTGACGGTGGAGCCGGACCTGTGGCCGATGAAGCGCGACCGTAACCTGCGTATTTTCCAGGGCCAGACGGTGCCGCAGATTGTGAAAACCCTGCTGGGTGAGCATCAGGTCAACGTTGAGGATAAACTCACCGGCAGCTACCGGGTGTGGGACTACTGCGTGCAGTATCAGGAGTCGAGCCTGGACTTCATCAGCCGCCTGATGGAGCTGGAGGGGATTGCCTATCACTTCCGCCATGAGGCGGACAAACACACCCTGGTGCTGACCGATGCCGCCACGCAGCATCAGCCGTTCAGCGGCTATGAGGTTATTCCTTACCACCAGACGCCGTCAGGCGGCAGTACGGATGAAGAGGGCATCAGCCAGTGGGCGCTGGAGGACAGCGTGACGCCGGGGATTTACAGCCTCGACGACTATGACTTCCGCAAGCCGAACGCGTGGCTGTTCCAGGCCCAGCAGAACCCGGCATCGCCGAAGCCGGGCAGCATCGACGTGTACGACTGGCCGGGGCGCTTTGTGGACAAAGGGCACGGGGAGTTCTATGCCCGCATTCGTCAGGAGCGCTGGCAGGTGGAGCATCAGCAGATTCAGGCCACCGCCACGGCGGCGGGGATTGCGCCAGGGCACACCTTCACGTTAACCAACGCGCCGTTCTTCAGCGACAACGGTGAGTATCTGGTCACGGCGGCGGGCTATCACTTTGAAGAGAACCGTTACGCCAGCGGCGAGGGGGAGACCATTCACCGCACCGATTTCACGGTCATCCCGTCGGCGGTGGTGTACCGTCCGGCGCAGACCACGGCGTGGCCGCGCACCTACGGCCCGCAGACCGCAAAAGTGGTGGGGCCGAACGGCGAGAGCATCTGGACGGACAAATACGGCCGCGTAAAGGTGAAGTTCCACTGGGACCGCCTGGCGAAGGGCGATGACACCAGCTCCTGCTGGGTGCGCGTGTCGAGCGCGTGGGCGGGCCAGGGCTACGGCGGGGTGCAGATCCCGCGCGTCGGCGATGAGGTGGTGGTGGACTTTATCAACGGCGACCCGGACCGGCCGATTATTACCGGTCGCGTGTACAACGACGCGAGCATGCCGCCGTGGGCGCTGCCGGCCGCGGCGACGCAGATGGGTTTTATGAGCCGCACGAAAGACGGTTCCGTGGACAACGCCAACGCCCTGCGCTTTGAGGATAAAGCGGGTGCAGAGCAGGTGTGGATCCAGGCCGAGCGTAACATGGACACCAGCGTTAAAAATGATGAAACGCACAGCGTCGGCGGGGCGCGCAGCCATTACGTGAAGAAAAATGAACTGCATCGCGTGGAAGCGAATCAGACTCAGGCCGTGAAAGGTGGCACCGAGATCCTGACGGGGAAAGGCAAGCTGGATGCGGCGGTGGAGCAGTACGTCATTGCTTCCGGGACGAAGCTGCGGCTGGTCTCCGGTGAGAGTGCCATTGAGCTGAATGCTAACGGCAAGATTAACCTGATCGGCAAAGAGTTTAACTTCTTCGTGGAAGGGGATGGTTATATCACCACGGGCGGTAAGCTGCACCTGAATACATCGGGAACCAAGCCGGGCACAACGGCACCGGGTTCGGGGCATAAAGGGGATATTGATGCGGCGGTGCAGGAGAAATTTGCGCCGGGAAAGGAGAGTAAGGCTGGTGCGGCTGCCAGCGCACCTGCCGAAACCTCTAAAAACGCAACGCCTCCAGCATCGAATGTTCCTTCAAGCGGATATGGCAAGGATGTAGATAGTCTTGTCGATAAATCACCAACGATGAAAAATGACATAGCTACGTTAAAGAAACGAGGCTGGACATTTGAAGAAGGTGAGGCAGGCAAGGGGACGTTTGCCAATCGTCAAAAGCGAGTTATTACCGTTGATAAAAACGAGCTCGGTAATCCGAATGCGGTTGTTCAGTCTCTGTCACATGAAAGTGGTCACGCTTTATATGAACCCAACATTGATTTTTCTTCGCGCGACGCCTATCTCAACAGCACACTCAGTGATGAAGGCGCTGCAACATTGAACAATATCCGGGTCCAGCGCGAAATCATAGCCAACAAGGGTGGTGATATCGGTATTGCGGGCAATCCGGCAAATCAGACACAATATAATCGTATCTATGATTCTCTCGAACGTGGGGCTATAAAGGAAAGTGAAGCGCGTACGCAGATAGGCCGTATCTTTGGCAAAGGCGAACAAACGTCTACCACAGGGCAATATTACGAAGATTATTATGGCGGTTGGTATGATAAAAATTATCCATAGTCTAAAAACGGGTGCGGTGCTTGCGGCTTTATTAACGACGGGAATGGCAGGAGGTAACATGCAGAAACAGGATCTTTGGCAGTTCATTGCAAAAATGAGCGCATCACTCAAAACGTTGTCCGTTAACAGTCTGGATAACGCTCCGTTGTCATTCAAGCTAACGAAACAGAATGAATATATCAATTTCTACAATGCCGACGATATCAAACTGGCGGATGGAACGAACATTACTGCAATTGATTTACGCTTAAGTAAAGAAAGTGACGGTATGGCACCGTTACTGAATTTTTCACCGTCCGGCCAGTGCATCACTCTCGATACTGTTAAAAAGCATTATCCGCAACTGACGTTAACTGATTATCCACGAGGCCGCTCTGAGAACGAAGTGACCAGCTATACAGCACCAAAAGATATGAATGGACAAAAGGTGAGCTTCAGTTTCACCGTGAAAAATCCTGACTGTCTGGGTTCAATCGTCATAAGCGCCGAATAAGAAACGCTGCTCCCATGTCCTGGCGGTGTTTCCAGTGGTGAGAAGCGCAATAAATATTGATTAAATGACAATTAATGTGAAAAAACACACTCCGACATTTCTTTGTTCTGCCCTGATGTTTATCTGTCTGAGCAGCAATGTTGTTTTGGCTCGGGTTAGTCCGCCTGTTCTGACAAAACAGGATTTTTCCGTCAAGGTTAAAGGCCAGTCTGTCGCATTAGGCGACAGATGGACTCCTGATATTGCCCGTAAAATTGACGTGCCGCTTGAAGGCCATTTTGTCGGTGAGGTTCCTTTTGAAGGAACGAACTATAAATTCTACCAGCATCAAAATGATGGTTTAGAAATATTCACTTCAAATCTCTGGTGGGATAAAGCTGAACGAAGCGTTGATGATTATATCGTGTCTCAAATTACGGTGACTGCCGAAGGCTTCGCCACGCCGCGTGGTGTCCATGTGGGTTCAACAATTACAGCAGTGAACAATGCATACGGCGATGGCCAGGTCGAAAATGATTCCGGGGAGCAGTTGATTTCTTATGAGTTGGGTAAGAAATTGCTCTCTTTTGAGGTTACAGACAGTAAGGTCGTGAAGATAACAATGAATTACGATAATGGTGCTTCAGAGTAATTTATGACCAAAAAATATCTGGCAGCCGTATTGTTCACTGCTTTATTGACAGGCGTCGTTGAAACGTCATCGGCGCTTGAATTATCGCAATACAATAAGCTCGATACGGTTAGCCGCATCGTTAACGACAGCGAAGTGACAGACAGTCTCAGGACGCTGCTGGGAAATCATTACCAGACCTTTATTGATAACTTTGATGTCTTCGGTGAACCGCATACCGCGGCAGGCGGCGGATTGTTTGTTGAAGGCTGGCTAAAGGATCTCTACCAGGAGAATGCGTCAGCGCTGGTCATCAATCCTGACGGCAAAATCTTTGCGGCCTGGGTGGTTCCGGAGTCGGACGTTATACAATATCGGTCATCTGATAATAGCCCGGTTATTCATGCCGATATTCAGCAATGGGCCGCCAGATTCAATACGATGCAGTTTGCAAAAAACAGCCAATCAGGCCTCGCGTTTGACGGGGAGTGGGCTGGAGAATCCGGGAGCGACTCGACGTTAACCCTGCGGTTAGCTGAATCAGGCAACCGTATCACCGGGTCTTATTGCTATATATCCCAGAAAGGAAACCGCATAGATTGCCCGGAAGATGATGAGCGTAATCTTACCGGTACTATCGCTGGCAATCGTGCCAATATTGAATTCAACTCATCGTTTGGCGGCCCAGGCGGACGTGCTGTTCTGGCAATAAAGGGGAGTGAAATGGAATGGCGTCTGGTAACGCCTCCACAAAAAGGAAATGATTATACTCCGCTGCGTTATACGTTACGTAAAGCCGCTTCGGTTCATCACGCTGAAACCAGAAAACTGGACACCGAAAAGTTCGCTATTTCGCTGATAAACAGGTGCGGCCATTTTGAGAGCGAATGTGACCAGATGGTTTATCTCGGCGTGCGCAAAAGTGATAACAGTACGATCTCCTTAAAGGGAAAAACGTTGCACGACTCCGCAGGTAAAATAATCGGCTCAACGTACAAGAATGGCGAGATCGTTTATACCGTGACGTACGAGCCCGCGAAATTGGTTGTCAGCAAAGGCAGCCAGGTTTTAGTCGAACAGTCAGGTCAATGGCGTAAATAATAAAACAGCCAGCCAAAGGGCCAGCATGGATTGGCCTTTTTGTTTCTCACAATATTAATCATCCCGAGTTCACTTATGAAATACACCCTCCAGGAAGGTTCGTTTTCCCTTTTTCCTGCTGCCTGGCAGGATAACAGCATGAATATTATTCGCGATGACGAAAGCGGGCTGTCCGTGGTGGTCAGCCGCGGCGTGATTCCCGATGGCAGCGACTACGAACAAGAGTTTCACCGCCAGTGGGATGTGCTGCGTCCGCAGATGGGTGAAATTGCCCAGAGCGAATTCCGGAACGTAAAAGCCGGGCCTGACGGAAAAATTAACGGGCTGGAAGTTGAGACCACCTTTGACCGTAACGGGCAGCGCCTGTGGCAAAAACAGCTGGCCGTTCAAACGCCGGGCAAACCGGTATTGATGATTTTTACCCTCTCGGCACTCAGAGCCTTTACCGAAGAGGACGAGGTGCGCTGGAGCGCGCTTAAGCAGAGTCTGACGCTAAACGACAACCGGAATGTGTAAGGCATGAGCGATAACAACGCGGCCCGTAAGGGCGACGAGATTATTCACTCCAGCATTTTTGCTGACATCACCAGCATTGTGGCGGAAGGTGCCGCCTATGCGGTGATCGGCGCGGCGGTAGGCGCAGCTGCAACCGTAGCAGCGCCATTGCTGGGCGCAGGGGTGGCCGCAGCGGGCGTAGCGGCAATAGGATCCAGCTGTCTGTTAAGCGGGATTATCGGTGGCGTGCTGGCGAACGTGGCGGGTATTACCGACGATATCAGCAACGCCGCTGAGGGGTTAGGCAATGCGCTTTTCCCGCCGTCGCCTGCGGGTAAAATCACTACCGGTTCCAGTAACGTTCTCACCAACGCAATCCCCGCCGCGCGCGCGGCAGGCACGCTGACGCCCGCCGATACGCCGTCTCCTGAGCCGCAGTCGCCGGGCAGCTTTGCCGATTACGCGGGCATGCTGCTATCCGCAGCCGGTCAGTTTTGTAGCGAAATGTGGCAGCCGAGCGTGGCCTCTGCCGCCGCGGGAACCTCGCCGCTGGAAGAAGACAAGGTGGCGTGCGAAAAGCACTCCGGACCGCAGTATCTGGCGGAAGGCTCTAAAAGCGTCTTCATCAACGGGCAGCCTGCGGTGCGTGCCAAAGATCGCACCACCTGCGAAGGCACCGTTTCCGACGACGTCTCCCCGAACGTGATCATCGGAGGCGACACGCTCACGGTCCGCGATATCAAAAGCGGTAAAACGCCGGGTCTGGCGCTGGGGATGATTGCGCTCTCACTGCTGCGCGGGCGTCCGGGCAAGATCCTGAAAAACATGCCCTGCGCGCTGGCGGCAGCCGGCGGCGGGATGCTGGCCGATATGGCAGTGAATGCGGTGTTTGGCTCCTCGCACCCGGTTCACGCCGCCACCGGCGTGAAGGTGCTGAATGACGACGACGAGCTCGATTTCTCGCTGCCGGGGCGCTTTCCGCTTCGCTGGCAGCGCAGCTACAACAGCCTGACCACCCGGGAAGGGTTGTTTGGTCTGGGCTGGGCAACCGCCTTTGACAGCTATCTGGCGCTGGAAGAAGACAACGCGACCTGGTTCGACGAAACCGGGCGCGAACTGAGCTTCGAGCTGCCCCCTGTCGACCACGCATTTTACAGCATCAGCGAAGGCATTATCATCCGCCGCAATGAGAACGGCGACGTGGCGATTGCCGACGATGACGGTGCGGTATGGCGTCTGTATAAACCGACCCGGGCGAATCCATCCATCCTGCGTTTGGCCTCGCTCAGCGACGAATACGGCAACGCGCTGCTGACGGAGTGGGACGAGCACGGCAGGCTGGTCGGCCTTCACGACGAGCCGCGGGCGATAGACGTCACCCTGCGCTATGACGATGAACGTTTCCCGCAGCGCGTTACCGCTGCCAGCCATTTCGACGGCAGCCATACATGGCCGCTGATGCAGTGGGGCTACGACGCGCGCGGCCAGCTGGCGAGCGCGACGGACGCCTCCGGCGTGGTGACGCGTGAATACCGCTATAACGAGCACGGGCTGATGGTCTGGCACCGGATGCCGGGCGGTCTGGAGAGCGAATACCGCTGGAAAAAATTCGACCACTGGCGCGTGGTGGAAAACCGCACCAGCACCGGCGACGGGTGCCGCTTTAGCTACGATTTAGCCGCCGGTCTGACGACCGTTGAGCACTACGACGGCCAGACGCGCCGCCACTACTGGAACGCGCAAAACCTGATTGTCCGCTACGTTGACGAGCGCGGTGAAAACTGGCGCTACGAGTGGGACGAGAACGAGCTTCTGACGCGTCGCATCGATCCGCTCGGCAATGCCGTTACCTTCGTCTACGACGACATGGGCAACCGGGTTCAGGAGATCGACGCCGACGGCAATACCCGCACTACCACCTGGCTGGAGCACCGCGCGCTTCCTGCGGCCATAATCGAAGCCGACGGCAGCGCCACCCGGTTCTGGTACGACGAACATCACGGGCTGAAGCGCGTGGTGGATCCGCTGGGGCAGACCACGCAGCTGCGCCGGAACGCGTTCGGCCAGGTCGTTGAAGAGGTCGATGCCGCCGGAAACAGCCGCTACCAGGAGTACAACGAGGCCGGGCAGATCGTTCGTTCGACGGACTGTGCCGGTCGTATTACCCGCTACCGCTACCATCCGCTGGGCTGGCTGGTGGCCGAGACCGGCGCCGACGGGGAAGAGACGCGATATCGCTACGACGCCGCAGGGCGTCCGGTACAGCTCGATCGTCCTGAAGGCTGGACGGAATCGCTCAAATGGAACGAACGTGGCCTGCCGGTGAAGCATGCGGGCGCCGACGGTAAAGAGAGCGAGTTCATATACGATGAGTCGGGGCGCTTAACCGCGACGCGTAATACCCAGGGTGAAGAGGTACGTCGTCGCTGGGACAGCCGCGGGCGTCTGATTGCCCTGGAAAACGAAAACGGCGAAGCGTATCAGTTCCGCTGGGGCGCGGACTCGCTGCTGCTGGAAGAGGTGGGGCTGGATGGCGTAGCCTCGCAGTATCGCTATGACGCCTGCGGACGCACGATAGCACGCACGTTTGCCGCCGGTCATCCGGAGGCCATCACCCACGCCTTCGCCTGGAGCGCGAGCGGCCAGCTGGTCGCCCGCACCACGCCGGAGGGGCAGACTCGCTACCACTACACGCCGTCCGGGCTATTAAGCCGGATTGGGCTGCATCCTGCGCTTGCAGCCGACGCGTGGACCACCGAGGCAGAGCAGGAGCTCGCCTTTGAGTATGACGCGCTCGGTCGCGTGACGCGCGAAGCGGGCGAGCTCGGCGAGCTGGCGTGGGAGTATGACGCGCTGGGCAACCGGACCTCTATTACGCTGCCCGATGGCCGTGAGCTGAAGCAGTTTTACTACGGCAGCGGGCATCTGCTCAGCATTGCTCTGGATAAGCTGTCGGTCTCCGATTTTACCCGCGACGAACTCCACCGGGAGACCAGCCGCACCCAGGGGCTGCTGACCACCCGCAGCGAATACGATCGTCTTGGCCGACTGCATCGCCGTGATGTCTTTACCGGCAATGCCCAGCGCCCGTCGCCGCGCCGCTGGTCCCGCCGCTGGGATTACGACTACCACAATAACCTGGTGAGGGAAGAGCGGGACGATAACCCGTTCAGCTGGTACCGCTGGCAGTACGACAGCGCCGGGCGCCTGCTCGTTCAGGACGGCACGCTGCCCGGCCAGGAGCAGTGGCGCTGGGACGCTGCCGGTAACCCGCTCGAAGGATCTGCTGAGAAGGTCACGCACAACCGCCTGACGCAGCTGAACGGCATTCGCTGGCGGTATGATATCCACGGCCGCACCGTGGAGAAGGATAACGGCCAGACGCGCTGGCACTACCGCTACGACGGCGAACATCGCCTGACGGAAGTCATCAGCCAGCCGCGGGATCGCAACAAGCCGCAGACGCAGGTCAGCTTCCGCTACGATCCGCTCGGGCGACGCATCAGTAAAACGCGACGCCAGATGCTGGGCGGACAGCCAACCGGCAAGCCGGTCACCACCCGGTTTGTCTGGGAAGGGTTCCGCCTGCTGCAGGAGGTGCACGGGGATGTGCCGCTGACCTACGTCTACAGCGACCAGGACAGCTACGACCCGCTGGCGCGTATTGACGGTGTGGAAGCGCCGGAGATTTTCTGGTTCCACTGCCAGCCCAACGGCACGCCGGAGCGGATGACGGATAGTGAAGGGCAGGTGCGCTGGGAGGGGGTGAACAGTGCCTGGGGCAAGCTGCTGCGTGAAAGCGAGACGCAGGTATCAGGATATTCTCAGAACCTGCGCATGCAGGGTCAATACCTGGATCGTGAGACAGGGCTGCACTACAATCTCTTCCGGTATTATGACCCGGACTGCGGAAGGTTTACGCAGCAGGACCCGATAGGGCTGGCGGGGGGGATAAACCTTTACCAGTATGCGCCGAATGCGCTGGGGTGGGTGGATCCGTGGGGTCTTAATAGATGCGAGGCAGGAGTTGCATCAGGAAAAGGTAGTAAAATAAAAGGCAAGTGGTTGAAGGGATCGCATGGTAATGCAGGTTTATTCCCATCATCTGTTGCTGATAAATTACGAGGTCGGGAATTTAAATCCTTTGATGATTTTAGAGAGAATTTCTGGAAAGAGGTGTCTCTCGACCCGCATCTATCGAAGCAATTTAGTACATCAAACGTTACCAGAATGCGGGGCGGAAAAGCTCCAATAGCACATGATACACAGTGGAACGGGAAAAATAGATCTTATGTCCTACACCATAGAACCCCTATCCAACATGGAGGCGGTGTCTATGATGTTGATAATCTAGTAATCGTTACACCAAGATATCACCTTGACATTCTAGATCGTGCTTATCATTTTTGAGGGGTAATATGCAAAGACAAGAGCTTATCGAGCTAATAAGGAAAATCCAACGCAGCGAAGGGACGGAAGAAGAAGCTGATAATGACATCGACCTCCTTTGTAGAAGTGTCGCAGATCCTCAGGCAGCTAATTATATTTATTATGAAGAACTTAGCGCAGAAGAAATTGCGGATAAAATTATAAATTACAAACCAATTCAACTATAAGTAGTATTCGGGGGGCGCAATGAGTCCCCCATATTGAAAAAAATCCATGCCAAAGCGTGGATTTTTTTTCATTCAAAACAAATCAAACGTTAAATAAGACGTTCATCACGTCGCCATCTTTAACTATGTAATCTCTATCGACGGGACGTCTTTACCGGCAATACCCAGCGCCCGTCGCCGCGTCGCTGGTCCCGCCGCTGGGATTACAATTACCGCAATAACCTGGTGAGGGAAGAGCGGGACGATAACCCGTTCAGCTGGTACCGCTGGCAGTACGACAGCGCCGGGCGCCTGCTCGTTCAGGACGGCACGCTGCCCGGTCAGGAGCAGTGGCGCTGGGACGCTGCCGGT
>NZ_JBLKCZ010000042.1:0-15575 GCF_047530595.1 Enterobacter sp. 01-M-02-SI-ECC
CAAGGAACATAAAGTGAACGGAATGACCACCGCACCCGTATGTTCCCCTCACCCTAACCCTCTCCCCGGAGGGGCGAGGGGACTGTTCCGTGCTGCCATAACGTTGTGGGGATCCCTCAGTCATGTGGGGAGAGGGTGAGGGCATCAGGCCGCAGAGGATTAAAGCCCCCGCACCATCAGCGCCTCATCAAGCTCCCGATACGCCTCCACCAGCTTATCCAGCGTCGCCCTGTTGAGCCCGCTCGGATTTGGCAGCACCCACACCTGCGTAACGCCAATCATGATGCTCTGCTTGCCCCACTGCGTTCCGCGCTGGCTAAACGCCTGCTCGTAGGCCTGCTTGCCGAGGATCGCCAGCGCGGCCGGCTGGTAGTCTTCAATCTTCTTGACCAGCTCCCGCCCGCCGCTGCGCAGTTCATGCAGGTTGACCTCGCTTGCCTGCACCGTCGGCCGCTCGACCAGCATGGTTATGCCGCAGCGCGTGTCCAGCAGATGCTGTTCCTCTTCCGGCTTGAGCAACCTGTCGGTAAACCCGGCCTGATAGATCACCTTCCAGAAGCGATTGCCCGGATGGGCAAAGTGAAAACCGGTGTGCGCCGAGGACTTACCCGGGTTGATTCCGCAGAACACCACTCGCAGTCCTGGGGCCAGAATATCGTTGATCATCTTTACTCCCGCTCGATACATCGTCAGGGAAGTATAAAGGATTGATTATGCGTTGTTTATAAAAACAGCAGGCAGGTGTGAATGGCTGGATTGCTGCGGGGAGTTACTTTATAATTCACCGCCACGGCCCCTTAGCTCAGTGGTTAGAGCAGGCGACTCATAATCGCTTGGTCGCTGGTTCAAGTCCAGCAGGGGCCACCAGATACAGCAAGGGCTGACGAGATATCGTTGGCCCTTTTGCTTTTTTGGGATATGCCGGGATATTCCGCAAAGGGAAGCATGGTTAACTATCGTGACTACGTGCCGTTAAAAAGATAAACTTTCTAACCACACTCAACGAAGGGATAAAGCATGAGCCCACGGCGCCCAACACCTCAGGAATTATACTTTCAGTCTATTGAAAGGCAGCAGGAATGTGAAAGATACAATGAGTTTCTAACCTCTCGGGGTTATGAAAATAGCCCTGATAGCGCTCACCTGTACACAATGAGCAGGGGCTATACCGGCATGAAAGCAAGGGACACTATAATCATGCTGGCGGGTGAACTGCCTTACATGTATGACTAATAAAGTTAATGGCCCTTTTTATCACATCACCTCATTTTTTTATTTTCGCGGGTGTAAAAATTTGATGAAGCGGGCCGTTCCGCAAAACAAAAGCCTCAGGGATTGATCTTCCACCTCCTATCGATGGGTATGCAGCAAGATAAACGATACAGAAAAGCTAAATATACATCTGTATATTTAGCTTTTCTGTTACGAGTCTAATGATGGTGGTAGTTCAATAGCGAGGTTCCAGATGGTCAGTATGGGAACGTGTCAGGAATGGTTATAAAGCGTAAATGATCTGTCCAGCCAGATAACGTAAAAGGTAGCATTACGCTTGTAACCCACCATAGGTGCCTTACTGCAAAATCGAAATGCCATAAGTTCTACGTCTTCGGTTACATTGGCAGGAATAGCTGCTTTGAATGAGCTACGGGAGATTTTTTCGTATCCGAGCTTATGCCGGTCCTGCTGGCGGATATCCGCCAATGAAAGTTGACTCAACCGGAAAAGCTTATCAGTTAACGCTGCCTTTTCCTTTTGCTCATAGCAATCAACGCAAAAACCATTTTTGAAAATCACAAAACGAAAATTCATGAGGTTTACCGTAAGAAAACAAGCCTGACAGGCATGCCAGCTGCACTATCGCCCTGCAAGCAGGGTGGAGCACAATATGCTGGTAGTTTCCAAAATGATTAAATGTAAGCTGTGCAGTTCGCAGCTCCCCGAATGCGAATACGTTTTTTACGACGCAATCAACAAATAAAACAACCATTTACAGATATCAGGATTGAAGCGAAAAACCGGAAACTGCTAATTGTGTACTTTTAACGGAGTACTTAACTGCGAATTCGCAAAATTAACTCCCCAAAAAAAGCCCCTACGCGGGGCGTTTGTTAGTTGCTGGTGGTGGGCCTGCTATAACCCGTCAGAACTGCACAACTGTTTTATGAATTGCGCGCTAATAAGACAAGCTTTTCCCCGCTAAAAACGATCACAGCGGCTACCAGCGCATTAAACATGATGTACATCGTGAAATAATTATCCTCAACACGGTCTGGGTAAGGTTCCAGTTTCTCTGTCGGGATGTAATTCATGAGATTCGTGACGGTATATTTCATGCTGTCGGCCAGCGGGTCGAATACCCCTGAGAGCATCAGCGCAAACGTGATAGTCAGAAACATCAGCAGGCGTAACGACCACTTAGCGGAGCGTGACATCGCAACTCCCTGAGGCATTACCAATCACCGTAATATCACCATAAGCCCAGAGTTTATCCCCCTGCAGAATCCGGTGCCGGTGAGCCTTCAACAGAGCAGCACGTACTATGTAAAAATCACGCGAAAGAAAGAAGGTGATGCAGCCCTCACTGATGGCCGACAGACGGATATCGCGTCCAAGGCGATGCTGTGCGCTGATATAATTCTGCAGCTTCTGCTCCGCTGCCTGCCTGATGGGTTCAGACTCTGGTCCGGGATAAACGTAGAGCGTCGCGTTTATCTGGTAAGGCACAATTTCTGCCGACTGGACCGTTACACGATCGCCTACGGGGCGGACGGTTTCAGCATTAAGTGCTTTTTCAACAACCGCCAGTAGTTCAGGACGAGCGGTACCATCACCCTCACGGGATAACACCGAAATCGTCACATGTGCAGGCTGAGGGCTTTCAACCGAAACGTCAGCGACCCGTCCGTCGGCACTTCGACCATGATATTCATAGGCTCCAACCGGCCCCGCGACGCTCAACCCTTCAAATGCCTGCTGCGCACGCAGCCGCAGGTCGGCATCAGACTCCATGATGGCAGCCGTCGGCGGAATGGTAGTGTCATCGCCCGGGGTGATGGTCAGGCGTTCGGTATTATTGTTTCCCGCAATAATGTCCAGATCGTGACCGGAAGAATAGGCCAGCGTCACGGCCAGCGCAGCCTCATTAACCCGCTGGCGCCAGATGACTTCCCGGTAGGCGTTCTCCTGCAGCAGCTTCACAATCGGCTCGGATTCCAGCGTCAGCGTCCGTGCAATCGCTTCTCGCTCCTCTTCCGGATAGAGGGAGACAAAGGTGGCCTTTCGTTCTGCCAACAGCGTTTCATAATCCACCTCCTCCACGACATCAGGCGCGGCGAGCTGGCTCAGATCAACAATAGCCATAGCGTTTAACTCAGTGAAATGGTGATAGAAAAGGATTGCCCGGAGGTCGGGCGCGTGCCGGTGATATCGACATACAACGTCCCGTCGTTCTCCGAACGCTCGAAAGTGATGGCCGTCAGGCTTATCCGCGGCTCCCATTTCTGGATGGCGGAATAACAGGCGGCCATGATTTGCAGGCGCAGCGCCGGACTCTGCGGCCTGTCGATCATCGCCGCCAGCAGCGAGCCGTAATCCCGCCGCATGACCCGTGAGCCAATCGGCGTAACCAGAATGTCGCGCACGCTTTGACGGATGTGTTCCGCCTCTGAAATGCTCAGCCCGGTCTGCCTGTTCATCCCCCTGTAACGCACCGTCATTGTGTCCCCTTAGTCCAGCTTCCGCCGCTTTGCACACTGCCGTGCGCGTGGTTATCCACCTGCACCCCGTTGGAGGTGAATTTACCGCCGGAATGCTCAATATTTCCGGCCATCACACCGCCCTTCTGCACTTCAAGAGAGGCAGTAATTAACCTGTTGGTACACACCACTTCAGGCGTATCCAGCGTGATGCGGGACGTTGACGTCACCCTCACCTCCGGCACGGTGGCGGTCAGCGATTCAGAGGCGGTAATATCGGCCGTTTTAATGCCAGCAACCGTCAGCGCCCCGCGCCCGGGTTCGTACTCGATCACCGCGCCGTCAGGGAACGAGACGTGGAACGCGTCAGGTGACCCGGACGGCGCCGGATGGTCGTCAGAGAAAATGCCGGGCAGCACAAAGGCGGTATCAAGCTCACCGCCGATGGCCAGCAGCAGCACCTGTTCCCCCTCGGAAGGAGCCCACCAGACGCGCGAACGTCCCGCACGACAGGTTAGCCAGTTCAGCCAGGTGGTTTTCATCCCGCCGGTCTGGACACGACAAAGCCCTCTGCTGAGGTCAACATCGGTCACAACACCGATACGAATAAGATTGCGGATCGCGCGAGCGATGCCGTTCATGGAAGTTAATGTATTCATGAGAAGAGAATGCCGTTCAGGAGGAACGGCAGCAACGAGACGGGGTTTTCTGCGGGATGATACAACAAGCGATCCAGACAGCAGGCGCCAGGCGGCCTTCAGCGCGGGGAAATTAGTCCTCCCACTGGCTGACCAGCTCGCCGTTGACGTACAGCGCCTTCGGCCGCGTGACGGGCTCCGGCAGCGGCGGCTCGGGGGAATACGTCGCGTGCAGAGCGCCCTGCTCCTGGGAAACAAGAATACGCTCGGTTAATTGCACGCTGATGGTGATATCCATCGTATCGTCATCGTTTAAGACGACCGCGAAGGTGTAGCCGTTTTTGCGTCCTTCATCGAGGGTAAAAATATCCGGCTGGTTTTCCCGAAGCCAGGCCAGCACCGGGACGAAAAATCCCTCGCTGTCGCCGGTGAAGCCGCTAACCTTCGCGTTCAGCGCATACCGCTTTTCAAAGGAGAGCGAGGAGGCTAGTCGGGCGTCAATATTGCCGCCTCCGACCGACATCTGCAGGCGCTCCGGGTTGGCATTGAGTTGGGGGATCGCGTCAATTAATGCCTGACGCAGGCTCTTGAGTTTGTGCATCGAGTTTATCCTGACAGTCTTTGATGGTTTCAACCTGCAGCGCGCAGGCGATAAGGGCGTATTCCAGCCTGCGAATATCCGCGCTGAGATCGCCGTTAGTGGCGGGTTCGCTTCCCGGCATCGGGCAGCTGCTCACCTTCGGGCAGGCGTTGTAAACAATGTGCTGCGGAGGCGCAGGCGGTGCGGGTGTGCAGCCTGCGGACAGCATCAGGCAGCTGAGCGGTATACCAGCGGCGTAACGCTTCATTTTCATTGAGTAATCTCCCGATAGTCGCTTCCCGTCTTGCCCTCTCCTCACCCGCAGTAGCAAGCTCCTCACGGAGCCTGACCTGGGCATTTTCATTTGCTTTGGCCATCCGTTGCGACAGGGACAGCTGCTGGTTAAGCGTGGCGAGGGCCGTTTTTTGCTCGCTGGCGACCCGGTTGGCCGTGGCTAAGGAACGCGACAGGTTCAGGTTGTCATGACGAAGCCACAGCGTGATGGCCAGCAGCCCGGCCAGCGCCAGCATGAGCGTTCTCATGGCAGCCCCTTCATGCACCAGGCCTTCTCGCGGACGCGACGGTTTTCCAGACCGGCATTTTTGACGCCGTTGACGTACACCCAGCGGGTAAGCTGCCCGCATGCCTGCGGCCACTGTTTACGTTTGATAAAGGACACCAGCGTCGAACGGCAGGCGGCGCCTGCGCCGACATTAAAGGTAAAACTCACCAGCGCGTCATAGACCCGGGGCGGCATCTCCACCGGCGCACACGCCGCCAGACGCCGCTCAACGTTGAGCACATCAGCGACCAGATTTACCGCAGCCTCACGCTCGGTAATGTCCCGCGTCGGCACAACGTTTGCCGTGTGGCCAATGCCGGACGTCCATACGCCGGCGCTACACCGGTAGGGCGAGAGGCGACATCCTTCGAGATCGGCAATCAACGCCAACCCTTCCGGGGACGTTTTCAGTAATTGAAAGTCAGGCATCAGCACCGCCAGGGCCAGCACGCCGGCGACGCTGCAACGCTTAATGATTGAGTTCACGAATGCTCTTCTTATCGAGGCCAAGAGACTGGAGATAGCGCCAGGTTTTTCGCTTAAACCAGTAATTCGTTAATGCGGTAAAAATGGCGCACAGACTCCCCACGTACAGCGCGACTTTTTCAGGAGACATCGCCCCGAACCAGGCCAGCACCACGGCCAGCCAATAGGCGATAACCGTGGTGATTTTCTCCAGGCTCAGTCCCATAGGTTTACGGATTCTTTTGTGGGGGCGCTATTCACCTCCGGCATCTCTACCGGCGTGCCGTGAGGCAAGATAACGCCTAACTCCGCGAGGCCAGGATTGGCCTTCAGAACGGCTTCAACGACGCCAGCCGTGCGCCCATAAAAGCGGGCGCAAACGGCATCAAGCGTGTCCCCCTGCATTGCATAGATTTTCATCAGACGCTCCCAACATCCGGTTTCCAGGTACCGTAGAGTTTCCCGGGCCAGCAGGCTTTTCGCTATCGCTGGCAGATGGACAATCGCAGGCACAACAGATCGTCCGCGAGCGGCGAAGCGTGATTCAACGGAAGCGCAAAACAGGAATGAGGGTGTTGGTACGGGCGATGACGCCGGGGCTAGCGCCAGCTCTCGTCTTCCCAGACTTCCCGGAGGATAGCGTCCAGCGCCTCGCGATCGGCTTCTTTTTCAAGCCCCTGGAGCTCGACCCCCGTCACCGATCCGATTTTCACGTTCACTCGCGATGACGGAAACAGGGATCGTATTCTGCGAGTCAGTTCGCACTGAAAGGCCTCAACGACGGCATGACCAATCTGCTGATCTTTATCGAGAGTAATGTTCACCCGAACGTTGCCCTCTTTTTTGATTCGTTCCGGAACAGGCGATGCTGAGAACACAACGGTAAATGCGTTGTTCTTGATTAAATTTCCCCGCGCAATCTCAGCAATCAAATTCAGGGCAATCTCACGATCTCTTTCCTGACACGTTCCTTCCGTCGTCAGTCGCGCAATCAGCTCGACTCGTTCAATCATGACCTGCTCGTTCAACTCTCTGTCCACACAACCTCCACCACGAGATACTGTATAAACATACAGTAGCACGTATTCATAAAAAGAGTGAAGCGAAAAATCAGAACCCTTCACGGTATGTGCATGATATGGATGGAGATTAGCGGGCTCTCTGAGCGAAGAGATCCGTTAAATACCCAATACGTTCAAGGATTTTCCGCGCCTTTTGCTGGTAAGAACACGGTGCCGGAAATAGCGATCCGTCAGCTGCGCCCCTGCACCATTTATCGTTAAAGCGGCTGATGCCTCCCGCCATCAGATGCAGGGCTTCTGCCCGGCTGATGGCTATCCCGGTGACGAGCCGTATCTCATCGATCACCTTCTCCGGTACGCCGTTCTGCGGGTCGCTCGCGAAGACGACGGGCGACGACGCGCCAGGGCGGATGAATTTGATGCGTTCGGTTAACGCCCGCCTCGCACGTCGGCTGAGGGGTTGAGAAAGATCGGTCTGCGTACAGTTATTGACAGAACTCCGAGAGGATACGGGCACATCCTTAAGTTCCGCGGCCCGCTTCGGCACAATTTTCCACTGCGTGAGTCGGGTTAAAACTGGGCTGCCCGCGCCAACGGCGGAATCGTACACGCCGCGGATGCGGACCGTTTCCTCGCCGTACTGGTTAAACCCGGCGCGCGGCTCATACAGCGTGCGCACCTGTAAATCATCGCGACGCACAAACGGCCCGCCCTGCGCAGTAACGTAACCCGCCCAGTCCCCGGCGTCGGCAGCCTCCTGGACGGCGGCAAACTCAACGCTCAGACCGCGCGCGGCCTCGGTATCCACCAGACGTCGCAGCTCGCGGTAGACCGTTACCGGCGCGCCGCCGATGAACTGAAACTGGCGAATGTGCCAGCGCCCTGCCCAGGCCGACACGGCGGACGCCGTCTCCTTCAGCAGCCCACCGCTTTCGCTATCGGTCTCGCCATCGAGCGCATAGCCGTCGATATTCTTTGAGATGTATTTGGCGATATAGCCGGTAGCGCTGCCTTTCTGCGGATCGATCGCGTCCGCGTGAAAGCGCGCCTGTCTGGCGCTTTCGCTCTGCAACTCAGCGTTCTCCTCCTGCCGCGCGTAGTCCCCGATAATCCGGCGAACGCATTCGACGTCTTCCGGCAGCATAAACATCAGCATGTGCCAGTGGGGCGTACCGTCGTGATGGGGTTCCGCAACGCGGATACCAAAGATACGGCGCCCGTCCCGGTGCAGTTTTGCGCGGATACGCGCCCACAGGCGGGTAAAGTAGATTTGCGTATCCGTCGGGCTGGCCCCGTTCCACTTCGCGTTGGGGAAGCCTGATTTCAGCGTCGCGTGATACTGCGCGGGCGCGGTTAAGGTATAGAACTCTCCCACGTAGCCCAGCGACTCACAGATATTTTCAAACCCGCGGATGCGGGTCATCAGTTCACAGCGACGTATCGCCGGGTTGGCCACCGAGCTGTCGTATTTTTCAATCAGGCTGATGCGGTTTCCCTCTTCATCTTCCAGCTCCATGCCCTTGAGAAATTCGCGCGTGCGGCGCTTCTGCTCGCGCCACTCGGTCACGCAGCGTTTGCTCGCATACGCCGCTCTCCGTTTGCTGACGTTGCTGAGGGCAATCTGCAGATGTTCGCGCCAGGCAGCCGCGACCCGACGCAGGCGCCCGCGCCACCACGCCTCGGAAAACATGCGGATCACCGCCGCGGCAACGTCATCTTTGTTGAAAAATGTCTTCGACACCCGCTCCCAGTGCGGTGGCGACACGTTGAACTGTCGGGCGATCAGTCCTGCGCGCTGATACCAGACGTAAAGCGTCTGGTATTCGCCCATTTCAGCATCGTTAATATTCGCCAGCTCGCCGCGTATAAAGCTGGCGATATCTGCGGCCAGCAGGTCGATGTCCGCGCGGGACATATCCGGAAGGCGGTTATAGCAGGCCACCAGTTCGACCATCCGCGAGGCGAGGTATTGCAAAAGCTGAGTGTCGAAATGGCCGTCGAACACGGCCCTGGAGACTTCGTCGTGCAGGCCTGTGCAGACATAGAGATCGGAGACCCGCCGCAGGCGAGGTAACATCCTTTTGCAGAAGCGGATCAAAAAGGCGTTAGCCTGCGGGCTGCCCCGATGCTGTTCGAGGGCGTCAACCGTGCGCCAGATTTCGAAGCGTACGCAGTCGGGCTGCTGTGAAAGGGCAATTCTTGCCTGCTGCAGCGCCGCGAAAAGGCGATCGCGGCGCTGCTGTTGGGCATGGGTGAGATAAGGGCTGGCAATGGCCGACCGTGGGGCGTTCCACGGATAAGCAAATGACGTAGCCAACTTATCCTCCCCGGACGTGTTTATTTTTCATCTCTGCGATCTCCTGGCAGGTCACGCACAGGGCTACGCCGGGCACCGCTATTCGGCGCGCCTCCGGTATCGGCGCCTCGCAGTCCTCGCAGAGGAAACGCGAAGGCGATGCGGGTCGTCTGCGGGCGCGATTAATGTACCGCTCTCTGTCCTCCTGCTCGCGCGCCTGCGCAAGATCGATAAAATCGGCCATCAGTGCAGCTCCTGAGATTCGCGATCGTAGCGAGCCGCCTCGTGGCACAGAAGTTCGGCAACGTCTTCTCCGCTCATACCGGTTTTGTAGATATGGCTCGCCAGCGCCTCCAGACGCAGGGAGACCGCGAGGGCTCGCGCGCATCGTTCCTCTGTTTTTGCCTCTGCCAGCAGGCGTTTCAGTTCTTCACTTCCGATCGGATAAGGGCGGTTTTCACTGTTTCGTATCACGCGTTCTCCTTAATTTCAGGCAATAGGGTGCCCGGCGGGTTTACGCCATTAGTTTTTGGGTTGGGTTATAGCGGCATGGTCAGCCGTTCAGGGAATAAACTCACAACAGCACGAAAATGGTTCATGGCGTTAATTAGCGCCCGTTTCTCTTCGGTCGTCAGCTCGCTGATATCGCACTCGTGGCGGGAGACGGGCAATCTCGCCAGGAAAAAGAGGGCGGCCAGCGCCCTGCTGTTCTCCTCAAAACAGGGATCGCGCTTATCGCGCATTTCAGCCATAAACCGCGCCAGCTCTTTTCCGCTATCGTTCCCGTATCGGGCGCGCAGTTCAGCGACGTGGTTAAGCCCGCTAAGACGCGCTCCCACGCTAAGTGGAACCCTTGCACGGGCAGCTTCTATCGCCATATCTCCCCTCGCGTAAATTCATGCACGCTAGTGCGCTGAAAACGGGCACAGCACGGTATTTTCCGCCGTTTGATGATTGCGATTTCAGATGCCATGCTGCATGATTCCCATTTTGATAATGTCTGCAATCATTAGCCTCTGTTTGCCAACGTCTGCCGCTGATTGCCCGAATTTGCAATGATACTAATACCCAAATGAGTATTAGTAAACACCCAAAGGAATATATTTTGATTTTAGATTCTCAAGTGAATAATGAAGAGTTACTCGATAGAATCTGTCAGGTATATGGTTTCACGCAGAAAATCCAGCTGGCCCGGCACTTTAATATCGCCGCCAGCTCGCTTCAGAACCGCTACGCGCGCGGTACCGTCTCTTACGACTTTGCGGTTCAGTGCGCGCTGGACACCGGCGCCAGCCTTCGCTGGCTGATGACCGGACAAGGCGCGCAGTTTGAAGGTAACCCCGCGCCGGGCGATCCGGTTTCGGTTTCCACATTCACACTGAGTGATGGAAGGCTGGAAGAAAATACCACTTTGAGTATCGACTCTGGTTTCTTTAGCAAACCGTTGGCTCGCGGCATCGCCGTTCGGGCGGAGGGGAAGCTGCACTTTGTTGAAAAAGAAGCATCTTTAACCGACGGCCTGTGGCTGGTTGAGATTGAAGGCACCGCCAGCATCCGCGACCTCACGCTGCTGCCGGGTAAAAAACTCCACGTGGCGGGCGGCAAGGTTCCGTTTGAGTGCGGTATCGACGAGATAAAAACGGTGGGTCGCGTGGTGGGGATTTACAGCGAGGTTAATTGAGGGTGGGTCGTGAGAATCCTACTGGCGGTTGGATTTGTGAGCTCTACCCAAACGGTGCAAAAGGCAAACGTATCAGAAAGAAATTCGCTACAAAGGGCGAGGCTCTGGCATTTGAACAGTACGCCGTTCAAAACCCGTGGCAGGAAGAAAAGGAAGACAGGCGCACGTTAAAAGAACTCGTTGATTCATGGTATAGCGCTCATGGTATTACATTGAAAGACGGCTTGAAGCGCCAGCTAGCCATGCACCATGCTTTTGAGTGTATGGGCGAACCACTTGCACGCGATTTCGATGCGCAGATGTTTTCCCGCTACCGCGAAAAACGGTTAAAAGGCGAGTACGCTCGTTCAAACAGAGTGAAAGAGGTATCGCTTCGCACGCTTAATCTTGAGCTGGCCTACTTCCGGGCTGTGTTCAATGAGCTAAACCGCCTCGGAGAATGGAAGGGTGAAAACCCACTGAAAAACATGTGCCCATTCCGCACAGAAGAAATGGAAATGGCCTGGCTGACTCACGACCAGATTTCGCTACTGCTCGGAGAGTGTAAACGGCATGACCACCCTGATTTAGAAACTGTGGTAAGAATTTGTCTCGCCACTGGCGCACGGTGGTCTGAGGCCGAGAACCTGAGAAAAAGCCAGTTTGCGAAATACAAAATCACATACACCAACACGAAAGGCAGAAAAAACCGCACTGTTCCAATTAGTAAAGAGCTCTATGAGTCTCTGCCTGATGATAAAAAAGGCAGGTTGTTTAGTGATTGTTATGGCGCGTTCCGGTCTGCGCTGGAAAGAACAGGCATCGAATTACCGGCAGGGCAACTTACCCATGTTTTACGCCACACCTTCGCCAGTCACTTTATGATGAATGGTGGTAATATTCTGGTCTTGCAGCGCGTGCTCGGTCATACCGACATCAAAATGACAATGCGTTACGCACATTTCGCACCAGATCATCTGGAGGATGCAGTAAGGCTAAACCCACTGAACAACAACAGAGATTAGCCCCATTAAGTCATTTGCCGAGCATCTCTCTTAAATCTTGGGCCCAATGCGTATCGTCAGATTGGATCGTTCCTTCAACATCAGTAAGCAGTTTTTGCTCAAGAATTGTCTCGGCATTTCGACTCTGGCTAAAGTATCTTACCGTTTCGGCAAAGTCCCAATTCTCATCTGCAAGCAGGCGCGGCTGGAAAGAATGACAGTAGATTGCAGCTATATCTTTACCCATAAAGTCAAAATCAGAAATCAATTCGCAAATTTTCATATCACGTGCAAATTCGATCTGTGGGCCATGCAAGGTTTCATATCCAATATGAATTATTGTTGATTCTCCAATCGGAGCCTGCTTTACAGCCTGAACAAGTACCCTTTTTATATCTTTTGCCTTTTTATCGACAGACTCATCAGCGAGACAAATCCATTTTGCGCAGAAAGGCATTTCTATCTCATCAATGAATACGTTTATAGTACTAAGTTCATCATTGCTAAAAGTGCATAACTTTGCGTTGCAAACCATTGTATAACTTCCAAACGGATCATACTGGTCATCTAATAAGGAATTTAATTGAGGAGAAGGATATTTCACATGCCACTTTCTTAAGTGGTTATCCACCCGTTCCATATCAATTAAGTTAGCCTGAACCAAAATATCATCGCTCTCACATACTGCAAACTTACCTTTCACAAGATGATCAGAGCCGTAAATTTTTGCTACAGCACCGAGAAGCACATCGATACGCGTTTTGACTATTTCAGTTTTGAAAATCACATCAAAAAAAACTGGCTTATGGTATCGAGTAATCAATGGTCGAGCCATTTCCCACCGTTTCAACCACTCCGCCCTTTCTTCTTCTGAGTACTGAGTCACCTTTGCTAATCGCTTGCACTCAACATAAAAAATATCAGTGCCTTTAACAACTTTGAGGTCTGGTGTTTTATGAGCACCTGTTTCTGGAATGAACTCAACTTCCCAGCCATTTTTCAAATAGCAGATAGCCACAATCAACTCAAACAAAATGGAATCAGGCTGGTTGATTGTCTTAACAAGCAAGTCATTTAATTTGGATTCAATACCTTTGACCTGCTTCAACCTTTCGCTATGTTCACCGATAACTGCGAAAAAATGCCAAATTCTTGACGACTGAGCTGGCTCATCTACTGTTGGGCGATCAGCCAAAGATTCAGCTAAGTACAAATACCATGCAATCCAGTCATCATAGAATGCCAGGCGTGCATCTTTCTCATGGAAAGAAACGTCAGATTTTCCTGTGAAAAGGCGCTCCGACATTTCGCGGAAGTATGCCAAAACCGCCCCACGACGCTCAACCTATTTATCTTCACCCATTACATCAATAAACCAACGGTATGCTGTCTTTATCTCTTTGACTAATGGCGCATCATGTCTATGATTGAAGCGTTCAAAAAATGCAGCATACTCATCTTCAACACTCTGATTTTTGGTATTTTTTTCACCCATCGTGATTCCACCTAGCTTGTGCGGTTTATGCATTCAAGATTAACTAACTTGCATGTTATCATTTTTGATATCAGGCAAGTGTTAGTCACGCTATAAAGGCTAGGTTGCCGCTTAAAAGCAATATGATAAGTAGCGGTAGAAATGGCTGATAATGTCTAATCACTGGCAAACGGTGGCAATTTATGTCAATGATAAATAACGCAACCTATTGATTTTCGGTTGTTCAGTTAGGAACTCATAATCGCCTGGTCGCTGGTCCAGCCCAGTCCAGCAAAAGCCAATAAATTTTAGCTACCTTCTCAGGTGGCTTTTTATTTCCAGTAAGCTGTTAATATCCTTTCCCTGATGCACCATCAGGAGCCCAGGCAGCTGACTTCTTAATACCCTTATACGCTTAATGATCTGCTATGCCCTAGAAAATTCGGCGAACCGCTATACCCGTTTGTCAGAGAGAACTATGACAAAAAATTCTCGAATGGGCAGAGGCGCAGGTCATGGCAGTCGACGAGTCGGAGGCGCTATTAATCCTTGCCTCGTTAAACCTGGATAAAATCCTGGACGACCGAGCATTGAAAAGATATCTCGATTCTTATCTGCATGAAGCAGGCCTGAACTATCCTGATGAACGGGCCAGTGCGTTAACCTGCCTGAAAATTCAACTCTGGAATCTGGTTCATTGCGAAGATGCAAGGAAAGCAGAGACTCTTTTATATGGTTTTGCAGCAGCTTTTCTGGACTCTCCTCCCGGGTTCTTTGCCAGAGTCTGTCGTTATCTGAGTTAGTTGTACTATCATCTTTATGATGATCTAGGTGGGGAATATCAAACATTAGCCTCTGAAATGAGTGCTGACGAGACGTTGTCTTATATAAAAAAAACATATCATTACAGTTTATCGAAAACTAAAAAATGATGACTGGCTGTATGTAATCCTCTCCTGCCTCCTATATTTCTGAATCCAGCTCGCACATTTCAACTTTATCGTATCATTCAATACTGTATTTTTATTCAGTTGGATATAATTTACTCAGCGTAAACGTCATTCCTGTTAAGGAAGCGATGAAAAGCAGGATAGATTAATACGACAATAGCTCGCGATATGAAGGTGGTGGAACACCTCCTTACCGCTAACCACAAACAACTTAGAAGGAGTTGAATATGGCTGCGATGGATTTTAAGCCAGAGTTTACTGTTTTCAAAAAAGAATCAGACGCTTTTACCACTATAACTGAAAACCGCGATCTGATACGCAAAAACGATACTCGCCGACTTCACGGCAACCGAACTGGTGTCGCGCCCGCTCATCCTCGGGCAGAAACACCAGAAGACTGTACAGCCTGCTGTGAGTTCTATTCTTGCGTGGATTGCCACTATCTTCCCCTAAGTGGCAAGTGGCTATCTAATGCAGGTTTTATTAATGGTATACCTGTTAAAATTCGGGTCATGAAGGATTGCATTGTCATCACGCCACAACATACACGTGAATTATGGGGTTGTCTTGAAGGCATGAGCGTGGTCAATATTAACAAACAGAAAGTAGCAACATGGTTAAAGACATTCCCGGGTGCATTGAATGACTTAGGATATGTCCCCAATTTCAAGCGAGACAAATAGCGTTTTCAATAACATCCCGGCCTAATGGCCGGGTTAACATATCTGCTTTTTACGTTGAAACATTAGCGAGCCAGGTTTTCGTTAAACATTAACAGAGAGCTCCACACATTCGCCTTGCTAATAAAAACAACATTCCTTATACCATTAATTAATTACCGTATCCTAAAAAAAGAAAAAAGTTACAAATTGAAAAAAGATAATAATGTAACGTATAAATAATTTACCAGCCATTTGGAAACTAACTCATGCCAATTCCAGCTCATTTATTTCTGAAAGACGACGGCGGCGCCCCCATCAAAGGGTCATCTGACGTACAAAATCGCGAAGGCAGTATTGAAGTGATCACCTTTTCGCATGGCCTGCATATCCCTGTAGACGGTAATACAGGAAAACAAACAGGAACACATGTACACGGTGCTTTTACTATCGGGAAAGAGTTTGATAGCGCTGACCTGCTCCCCGTTGATTAGTACACCCCGATGTTAGTAATGTCTTCATAAGCCACATGAGGACATCCCCATGAAGAAGCGTTTTTCCGACGAACAG
>NZ_JBLKCZ010000043.1:0-15015 GCF_047530595.1 Enterobacter sp. 01-M-02-SI-ECC
GATCGATACCAATAAGCGCAATGTTTTCCATGATGGTTCTCCGAATGAAAGCCTGTCCTCAGCATAGTACTGGGAAGGAGGGAGTGACCATCTCATTAATTATCCCACGCTAAGACTATATTTTGTACAGCAGTGGAGAAGGATGAGAGACCAGCAGTTCATTAACAGGGACTCCTTTTTGCTTAAGCGGCTCAATGGTTCTTTCTATATAAACCGTATTCCAGAGTGTTATCGCCGCCGTATGTAGTGTCAGCGCCGGTGGCGTGGTAACGCTGATCCTCCCACCCCCAGATCCCTGATTTCATTCAGCCGGTGCATGAAGGATGCTCGCCCAAGGGCCTCACCCTTATTCAGCCCCGCCTGTATGCATCGGCCTAAGCCTTTATCGCAAAATCAGTCCAGCATAAACAGCGTCCGATCTCTGCAGAAAATCGCCCTCTGCGCTACGAGTTTGAACGCATTTACTCTGTTTATAGGTAACATTCGCTCCACGATATAATGATATCGGCAACGTATTCAGCATCCTGAGCATGAGTCAGAAGGTGATCCGCCTTACCCAACGAAATGAAACTCTTGGGATGCTTTGCTGCTTTGAATATTTTTTCGGCCTGCTCAATTAACACAGTATCATCTTCAGTCGCATGAAAAATAAGCAGAGGCTTGTTCATGGCGAACACCTTATGAGCGATTTTGTGTTCCTGAATATTGTCCAGCATCTGTTTCTTTAAGGTAAATACCCGCCCGGCCAGCTCAACGGGATAGGCTCCATGCTGGTTAATGTTTTCAACATCATCCTTAAAAAGACGTTTTACGTGTGTCAGTTCTCCGGGTGATCCTATGGTGACAACTGGATTGGCCCCTATATTTCCATACACTTTTTATCACTTAACCCATGACTGGTTCGTCGCCGCAGATATTCCCGTGGCGAACGATACCCCAGTGCACTATGCGGATGCCATTCGTTGTAATGTTCGAAGGCCTCCGCAAGGTTCTTTACCGCTGTTAACCCGTCGGGTTTCGGCATGATGCTGATGTAATCGCGCTTCATCGTTTTCACGAAGCTCTCTGCCATCCCGTTGCTTTCCGGGCTACGTACCGCCGTATGTTTAGGCTCCAGTCCTACCATTCTGGCGAACTGACGCGTCTGATAAGAACGGTAGGCTGAACCGTTGTCTGTCAGCCACTCAACTGGGGATGTCGGCAGGCTGTTACCGAAGCGACGCTCCACGGCACCCAGCATGACGTCCTGCACGGTTTCACTGTCATATCCACCGTTACTGGCCGCCCAGTAAAGTGCCTCGCGATCGCAACAGTCCAGAGCGAACGTGACCCGCAGTTTTTCACCGTTATCACAGCTGAACTCGAAGCCGTCAGAGCACCACCGCTGGTTACTTTCTCCAACGGGCACTTTCCCTGTATGCGCCCGCTTCGATGGCGGTATTTCCGGTTTACGCTCAAGCAGCAGCGCATTCTGACGCATGATGCGGTATACGCGTTTGGCATTGATCACCGCCATGTCGTCAGTTTCTGATTGTCTGCGCAGCAGTGCCCATACCCGACGATAACCATAGGTGGGCAGATCGCCGATAACGGTATGGATACGGGCCAGCGCGTCAGTATCATCAGGCTTGCGCTTGCACCGACGATCCTGCCAGTCCTTCGACCGACGGGCCATGGCATGCAGTTGCGCACGTGAGACCCGGAGGCAACGACTGACAAGGCTTATTCGCCATCCTCCGGCAACAAGGGCACGTGCGCTATCCACTTTTTTTGTCGGCCATATTCAACGGCTTCTTTTAGCAGCTCGTTTTCCATGGTTTTCTTGCCCAACAGGCGCTGCAGCTCTTTAATTTGCTTCATCGCAGATGCCAGCTCCGACGCGGGCACAACCTGTTCTCCTGCGGCAACGGCTGTAAGGCTGCCTTCCTGATACTGCTTACGCCACAGGAACAGCTGACTGGCAGCAACGCCATGCTGACGGGCGACCAGCGACACGGTCATTCCGGGCTCAAAACTCTGCTGAACAATGGCGATTTTTTCCTGAACACTTCGCCGTCTGCGCTTCTCTGGACCTAAAACATCAATCATTCGGACTCCAACGACTAGTCTAAAAACTAGTATTAAGACTATCACTAACTTAAGTGATACCAACTGTCTGGAGATTCAGGGGGCCAGTCTAACAACGGCCTTTGCCTCAGGAACTTCGCCGGCAATAGACAGAATGGCCGATCCCCCCAGGCTATGGCCGATGAGCAAAGAAGGCGCTTCGTACTGTCGGCGGAGATAATCTACCGCGCAAAGCAGGTCCGAAATATTGGATGAGAAGTTGGTGTTGGAAAAATCCCCTTCGCTGTTTCCCAGACCAGTAAAATCAAACCGGAGAACGGCGATAGCATTCTCTGTCAGTTTCCGCGCAATACGCGCCGCGCCTTTGAGGTCTTTGCCACACGTAAAACAATGAGCTAACAGCGCAAACGCTTTAGGATTTTCAGGAAGTTCAAGCAATCCGGCCAGTTCTTCACCAGCCGCATTTTTGAACGTAAATTTTAGTTTTTTCATAGGATATTCCAGGTCTTAAACTGATTTCATATGTTTGATCGCAGGGAAAAATAATCTTCTGCTCTGCATCTGGCATTACGCGTTTTCCTTCCTCTACTGGGGATGTGAAACAGAATTCATTCCGAATGCCTGTCCTCACCTTCCAGTTTGAAAGCTGATTATTGCTTCCTGTTCGGTGATCACTTACGCTATGCTACCAACTAGATGGTAGTTTACAAGAATTTTATGAGGTCTCACTGAATGGCCAATTGCGCGCTCATTCTTAAAATATCCCTGGCAATGCTGGCGTTTGCTGCAAACTCTATTCTGTGCCGTCTGGCCCTGCAGGGAGGCCACATTGATCCCCTTTCATTCAGCAGCCTCAGGCTGGCCAGTGGTGCACTCGTCCTGTCACCTTTCTTGTTTTATCACGCAAAAACTACATTATCGCTGTGGCGTCCGCTGAGCGGATTTTACCTCATGGTGTACGCAGTGCTCTTCTCTGTCGCCTATATCCATCTCGATACCGGGGCAGGTGCGCTGTTACTTTTTGGTGCCGTACAGTTTGCGATGGTGATCCACGGATTATTTAAAGGGGAATCACTCTCCGTTATGCGGGCTTGCGGTTTAGTTATTGCTCTGGCAGGAATTGCTGCCCTGCTGTTACCCGGGGCGAAGGCACCGCCGCTTTACAGTGCACTTATGATGATCGTTGCCGGATTAGCCTGGGCCGCCTATTCCGTCAGGGGGAGGGCGGGCCAGGCGGCCGGGGCTTCAACGGCGGCAAATTTTGTACTCGCCACGCCGATGGCTCTCGCTCTTTCGTTGCTGTTTATGAAGCAGGGTCACTATGATGCTGCGGGCATTGCTTTGTCATTGCTGTCCGGTGCCGCCGCCTCAGCCGGTGCATATGTATTGTGGTATACCCTTTTACCCTCTCTCGGCTCTATCACCGCCAGTACCCTTCAGCTCAGCGTTCCCTGTCTGGCAATGCTAGGGGGTGTGGTATTCCTGGATGAATCACTGACGGTCAGAACGATATTTTCTGCCCTGGCGGTGCTGACTGGCATTGTGATGGTGACACGCGAGAAATCCCCCCGTCAGTCGATGACAAAGGCGAGAGAACCTTAATAACGCAATTAATTCATGCAGTTGTGATGATTCTCTTATGTTAATCACACGAGCCAGTTTTCCCGCTCCGGCATCAGACTGACAGTAATACTGAGGTCGACGTTTCTGACTACACCTAAGGCAGGTTTATGAAATGAAATATGATTTTGATGAGTACGTAAGCAGAGAGAAAACAGACAGTCTCACCGTGGACGGCTGGCGGGAATACCTGTTTTCGGGACAGTCCGAATTTGCAATGCGGTATCCGGCAGAAGGGCTAATCAACCTCTGGGTTGCTGACATGGCTTTTGCCACACCAGAGCCGATTCTTCAGGCCATCAGAGACCGTCTGGATAGAAAAATACTCGGCTACACTAAAATCTACGACGAAGAATACTATGAGATCTTTGGCAGCTGGTGTGAGCGACAATATGGTCACCGTTTCAAAACGGAAGACATTGTGCTGTCTCCGGGCATTATTCCCGCGCTGAACCGTCTCGTCCCGCTTCTGACCGACATGGATGACAGTATTCTTATTATGACGCCTTCATATGGCCCGTTTAAAAAGGCGGGTGAATACAGTCAGCGTCGCGTGGTGTACTCGGCGTTAAAAAAATCAGCAGGCGGCTGGGAACCTGACTGGGAAGACTTTGCACGCAAAGCCAGTCAGGCCGATTTACGTGTGAAAATTCTTTTCCTGTGTAATCCGCATAACCCGACCGGACGAGTCTGGCGGCCTGATGAACTTAAGCGGATTATTGAAATTTGCCTGGCCAATGACATCTGGGTGATATCTGACGAAATTCACTGCGACCTGTCCCGAAGCGGTATCGGTCATACACCGGCCGCCTCTCTTTTCCCTGATTCTACACGCATTATTACCTGCATGTCCTCGAGTAAAACATTCAATCTGGCCGGGAATTTGTTGGCAAATATCATTATTCCGGATCCCGGTGTCAGAAGCGAGTGGCGTCTCAGACACGACGAGTTCATCTCTCCACTGAGCCTGGCAGCAAACAAAGCGGCGTGGAGTGAATGTGATGACTGGCTTGTCCATCTGAGGGAATATATTGACGGCAATTTCCAGTACCTGCACGACTATCTCAAAAGCTATTTACCCGAAACCAGGTTCTCGATCCCCGAAGGGACATATCTGGCCTGGATAGATATTAGCCGCTACCTGCCCGACACCGCAGGTGAGGATTTATCGCTGTATTTTGCCCGGGAGTCAGGGGTCCTTCTTGAAGGGGGCTTGCTGTTTGTCGACAATGGGGACGGATATATCCGGTTAAATCTGGCCTGCCCACGGAGTATGCTGACAGCAGGGATGAAAAGAATTTCACAGGTACTGCGGATACCGGCTCCTCATCGTGTATAACCCCTTTCTCTCTGGCCGTTTTGTCCTGTCAGGATGTCGTCAGAACCCGGCATAACACCCTGTGCCGGGAACACAAAAGGCACGGATGAACAGGTCGTGAATATTCTTAGTGAAGCCTGCTGATGACATGTCTGGCGACAAAAAAATGCCGCCCTTAAGGGGCGGCTTATGCCAGCGTCACGGGGTTATCGTCTGACCGCCATGATGCCCGCATCGACATCCCAGATAGCGCCCGTCACCCATGAGGTTTTGTCAGACAACAGGAAGAGAATAGTGTTTGCCACATCTTCGGCAGTTCCGACGCGTCCCAGCGGGTGGAAATCGTTCAGCGACTTCATAGCATCTGCGATATCCGCTTTGTCCATGAAGCCTTCGTATATCGGCGTATGAACAATCCCGGGAGACACCGCGTTGACACGAATACCCGCGCTGGCCAGCTCAATCGCCAGATTACGCGTCAGGGCATGCAGACCCGCTTTTGCCATTGAATAGGCCGAGGCCGGCGAGTCACCCAGTGCAGCCTGAGCACCAATCGAACCGACGTTGACGATAGACCCTTCGAGCTTCGCGGCGAGCATGTTCTTCACGACATCCTGTGTAATAAAGAACGTGGCTCGGTTCAGCGAAAGATACATGTCATAATCGGCAAAGCTGTGCTCGGTAAATCCTTTGGGCATGAAGATACCGGCGGCATTCACCATCAGGCTGATATCGCGATGGTGAGCATTAATTTCCTGACGGATAGTTTCCATACCTTCTTCGGTCATCAGGTTCGCCGCGATGACCGCAACCGGTCCCAGAGGGCTCAGTTCTTTTTGCACCGCTTCGGCTTTGTCTTTTTTATTCCCGGTCAGCACGACACTGCCGCCCGCTTCCAGTACCATGCGTGCCACGGCCAGGCCCATGCCGCTGGTACCGCCGACGACGAGCAGTTTTTTACCTTTGAAAAAAGTGTTCATTTTCTGACTCCATTACTGGTGGGTAAGACGTTGCCGGCAGCGTGAAACTGCCGGCGGTTGACGGATTAAATACTGCAGCCATCCGTTCCGCAGGTCTGACCCGCAGTGGCTGAAAATTCGGTTTGCTGTTCATCCCAGACCTGACGCAGGGCATTCAAAAAGTTATCTGCTGCCTGAGCCCCGCTGATGGCATATTTTTCGTTCATCACAAAAACCGGAACGCCGCTGAGGCCAATAGACTGTGCGTGGGCTTCATCGTCGGAAACGGTGGCGCGAAAATCGTCATTTTCCAGGGCGGCTTCAGCGTCAGCTTTCGGCATACCGGCTTCTACGGCCATGGCAACGAGCTGCTGACGGTCAAAGAGAGAGCGACCTTCGGTGATACTGCCATGATAAAAACGTTCTTCCACCGCGTCCGCAATTCCGGCCTTACGCGCGGCAACCAGCAGGGTGTGTGCATCTTCTGTATCACCAAACATCATGCCGTCGAAGTTGTAGATCAGACCTTCAGATTTACCGGCGGTGCCCACCTGATTCATCATCAGCTCCGCTGAATGCTGACTGCCCAGCTTTTTAACGATGGCATCCTTAAAAGGCATCGCGGGAGTACCACCGGCCAGACGGTAGCTGTGATGGCGGATCACCACCTGGTCGCGAAATTCAAAGCGATTCAGACCCTGTTCAAATCTTTTTTTAGCAATCCAGCACCACGGGCAGACCAAATCTGACCAGATATCGATGGTAAGGGTGGGTTTCAGCGTTTGCATAATGATTCCTCAAAGACGTTGGGCGGTCGGATCTCACTTATCAGAGAACCGCGACCGTATGGGATTTATTGCGCCTGCCAGACCGGGTAATCGGTATAGCCTTTTTCCGGGGAACCACTGACGCCGTAGTAGGTGGCGCGGTCACTTTCTGCCAGTGGCCAGCCGTTTTGCATTCTTTCAACCAGATCCGGGTTAGCGATGTAGGGCACACCAAATGCCACCAGATCCAGCTCATCATCTTCCAGAGCCTGCTCTGCGATATCACGGGTAAAACCGCCGGCAGCGATGATGGTGCCTTTAAACGTGTTGCGAAAACGGCGGCGGAAGCCTTCCGGAAGTGGCGCTTTGATGTACACCGGCTGATAGTAAAGGTGTACGTAGGCCAGTTCCCGCTGACCGAGCGCGTCGGTGATGGCTGACCAGGTTTGCTCTTCACCTTCATACGGCGCGAGGTCATAAATGCGGCCGAACGGTGACAGGCGCACGGCAACGTGGCTGTTACCCACGGCTTCCGCCACGGCGTCAATGGTCTCCAGCAGGAAACGCTGACGATTTTCCACCGAGCCGCCGTATTCGTCGGTGCGGGTGTTCAGTTCGCTACTGAGGAACTGGTCAAAGATGAATCCGTTTGCCGCCATGATTTCCACGCCGTCAAAGCCGGCTTCCACCGCCAGGCGTGCGGAGTGCACGAAGTCTGCAGTGATGCGTTTAACTTCATGCGTTTCCAGCGCGCGTGGCTGGCTTGGTACAACCGGGCCCGGTTCTCCGGATTCGGTCAGCGCAAAAACGGTGGTATTGACCGCCTGAACGGTGCCCGCTGAAACCGGCGCTATGTGGCCTGGCTGAAGAGAGACGTGAGACATACGGCCGACGTGCCAGAGCTGCGCGAAAATACGGCCACCTTTGGCGTGAACCGCTTGTGTCACCTTACGCCAGCCCTGGACGTGTTCGTCGTTGTAGATACCAGGGGTATAAAGGTAACCCCGGCCTTCTTCTGAAACCGGCATCCCTTCGGTGATGAGCAGGCCAGCAGAAGCACGCTGTGCATAGTACAAAGCCACGACCTCATCCGGCACGTCATTCATGGTGCGGGTGCGGGTCATCGGTGCCATGACTACACGGTTTTTTAACGCCAGGCCAGACAGATTGTAGGGGGTGAAAAGCTTACTCATCGTATACCTCACAAAAAACAAAAAGGAGTATCCCGGCAGGGATTTGCACAGCCCGGCAGTATCATCGACTGGACGTCGCGCACTGGAGTTGCATAAACATCTGATGGGTGGCAATATACCAACCATCTAGTAGGTAGGTCAATGGCTGTGTCGTATTTTTTTGTCATAACGCAGCCATTTCTGAATTGTCACTCATTTTGCGAGGTCATCACCATGCGTACATTAACAGCTTATAACGAAGATAATTTCCGCCAGATAGAGCAGTACAACGGAATATCGGTGGTACGTTTCTCTGCACCCTGGTGTCCGCCCTGTCAGGCCAGCGAAGAAATGTTCAGTCAGTTTGCAGACCGGCTCGATAGAGATATTCAGGTGGGGAAAGTCAATGTAGATCAGGCGCCGGTGCTGACAACCAAATACGAGATCTGGGGGCTGCCGTCTGTGCTGATATTTCATGAAGGGCAATTAGTTAAACGCATACCGGGTGTGAAACCTGCATCGGTATATGCTCAGGCTATTGCGGACATAAAAAAAGGGCAGTAATGCCCTTTTAACGTGGAATTTATTAATGCTTAACCGCGTGCCTGACCGACGGCATCCAGAGTGCGGGCTGAATAAATGACCGCCGCGCCAGCGTTGAGGTTAATCGCCACGCCCAGCGCTTCAGCAATTTCAGCGTCGGTTGCACCGGCTTTCACAGCGGCGTCGGCGTGAAAAGCAATACAGCCGTCGCAGTGGGTTGTGACTGCGCACGCCAGGGCAATGAGTTCACGCACTTTTGCGCCCAAAAGGTCAGTTTTGTTACCTGCGTTGCCCAGGGCAACCACGCCTTTCATGGTCTCGGGGGTCAGTTTGCCCAACTCGCCTAAACGTTGCATTAACTCTGAGCGATAGTTGTTCCAGTCCAGCATAGTGTCATTCTCCTGAATGAGGGGTATTAAGAAGCAGTTTTATATACTTAAGGCTGTTGGCGAAGACTTCGGGTCTGGCCGTTGCATGCGCCACTACGCTTGAGCCTTCACAGACATTAATGATCATCAAAGCAATATCTGATGGTTCGGCATGGGATGAAAACTCACCTGACTCCATGCCCGCCCTGACGACTTTTGTGAGCCACTCGATTTGCATATCGAAATAAAGTGATGTCTGTACAGTAATTGCCTGAGGCAGATTGGCGGTCTCTGCTGACAACGCACAACACAGTGGCAGTAGCGAAGCTTTATGGCTTTGCGCGAAGATATCGATGTAAGCCGCAATTCTTCTCTCCGCGCTTTTCTCAGTCGCCTCTATCTGCTCAAATACGCGTTGTGTATCAGAGAACGCCTGTATTACCACCTGCTCACCCAGAATATCTTTGGTCGGGAAATGGTGATGAATACTGGCCTTGGTGATACCCACTATTTTTGATAAATCAGCATAGCTGAATACTGAATACCCTTTTTCGCGCATCAGGTGTTCTGCTTCGCTGAGCAGCCGTTCCCGTGTCATGGTTGTCATAATTACTCCATATAATCTACTAGTTGATAGATTATATTGTTGCTATTTTTCCGTAGCAAGTTGTATCACTGACTCAGTATCGTGCAGAGCTGAACGTCACTGCCATCCTGCATTCTGAATGGCAGCATTACATCTCTGACATCACGCCAGGCGTGTAATCATTTCAACCGGATTAGCCAGAGTATCGTGGATTGGCGAATTCTTTTGCATTTCGCTGACCAGCGCTTCTAACTCCTCGCGACTGGCGGTCTTGCTCGTAAGGTGAACATCGACGCGAATAGATTTCGCACCTTTACGCACGTTGCTGTCCAGCCCAAGGAAGCCGTTGAGGTTGATATCGAAATTAAGATCCAGCTCGATACCGTCCAGGTCGATCCCTTTTTCAGCAGCCATCATGGTAAGGGTGGCGGTATAACAGCCAGCCAGCGCCTGCATGATGTATTCAGTCGGGCTCATGCCGGTATCGGTGCCGAGTAAACCTGCGGGTTCATCACCGATATTAGAAAATTTCCCCACACGGCTGGTATCGATAACGCCGTTCTGGATTGTGGCGCCGGTCTCTGTGCGAACGGTTAATCCGCCGCTGGAACGGGCTTTCATCTGGAAAGTCAGGTTACCCAGGCCAGGCTGGCTGCGAACTGCTTCACGGGTATTGTGGATCGCAGCTGCGTCTGCAGAAGGTTTAACGGTAGTAGACATAATGGCTCCTGTAATTTCTTGATAAAAGGTATAGCTGGTGTAACCAGCACCAATCATCTAGTTGGTAGATTAGTGTCGCGAACCTCTTTTGTCTACTCTTTTATAAAAAATAGGGGGAAAAGAACCCAGCAGGCTGTTTTATTTCATAATAACCATTTGATTTTTTTATAATCTTCCCAGCCGCTCACTCTTGCAGCAATCCAGCCTTTACCCGAAGGATAGTCTGGCGGGTGGTATTAAATTCCCGGGCAATAGCACTGATACTGATGCCAGCATTTAGGCGCTCTGTCACTGTTTGCTTTTGTTCCTCGCTCAGGATGGGGGGGCGACCGAAGCGTTTTCCAGCCGCTTTTGCCCTCGCAATACCTGAATACGTTCGCTCAAGCAGCAAATCCCGCTCAAACTCCGCTACAGCAGAAATTACCTGCATAGTCATTTTTCCGGCCGGACTGGTCAAGTCAACGCCTCCGAGTGCGAGACAATGAACGCGAATATCTAAAGCCGCCAGTTGCTCTACTGTTTTTCGGATATCCATCGCATTACGACCCAGACGGTCAAGTTTGGTGACAATCAGTACATCCCCATTTTCCATGCGATCTAGCAACCGGATAAATCCGGGGCGTTCGCTGGCAGCAACCGAGCCACTGATATGCTCCTCAATAAGTCGTTGGGATCTGATGGCAAAACCCGCCGCTTCAATTTCACGACGCTGGTTTTCTGTGGTCTGTTCCAGAGTTGAGACCCTGCAGTAGGCAAAAACACGTGACATGGGAAACTTTCCGTACGAAATGGATGTCCGAATTATAACGTGTGTCCGAAATTAATTTCACTAAGTTTCGGACATGTGCTGTAAGTGGTGTACGAAACCGACCGGTTTCGGTCACAGCGAACAAATAACAGATGAAAACTATACGCGAGGGAGGCATTTATGCCACGGCGACAGATACTGAGCAGCGAAGAGCAGGAACGCTTACTGGTTATACCAGATGATGAAATTATTCTGACCCGAATGTGTTTTCTGAACGAACCGGATATTGCGCTCATTAATAAGCACCGAAGGCCAGCGAATCGCCTGGGCTTTGCTGTATTACTCTGTTATCTGCGTGGACCTGGATTTATTCCGGACAAAAGCAGTGCTCCTCACAATGGCGTTGTATCCAGG
This sequence comes from Enterobacter sp. 01-M-02-SI-ECC, assembly GCF_047530595.1. Classification (NCBI taxonomy): domain Bacteria; kingdom Pseudomonadati; phylum Pseudomonadota; class Gammaproteobacteria; order Enterobacterales; family Enterobacteriaceae; genus Enterobacter; species Enterobacter sp. 01-M-02-SI-ECC. The sequence goes on from NZ_JBLKCZ010000043.1 coordinate 11,283, forward strand.
GTTGCTTCCCGACTGAAACTTCAGCCTGATTTATGGCCGGAATATGCATCCAGAGAGCAAACCCGCTGGGAACATCTGACCGAACTTTATCGCTACCTGGAACTATCCCCGTTCAGCCGGTCAATGCAAAAAGACTGTATCCGTCATCTGCACCCCTATGCCATGCGAACTGACAAAGGATTTATGCTGGCGGAAGAAATGCTCAGCTGGCTACATAACAATAATGTTATTTTCCCTTCTGTTGAAGTGATCGAACGGACGCTTGCCGAAGTCGTCACGCTCGCTAACAGATCGGTATTTTCGACACTTACCGCGCAACTGGAAAAGCAGCATAAATCAGCACTCGACAGCCTGCTCATATCAGAGGGTGAACAACCTTCCCGTCTGGCATGGCTGCTACAGCCTCCGGGTAAAATAAACGGTAAAAATGTGCTGCAACATATCGACCGGCTTAATTCCATCGCTGCGCTGGGGTTGCCTGATGGTATTGCACTTTCCGTTCACCAGAACAGGTTGCTTAAACTGGCGCGTGAGGGCCGGAAAATGAGCAGCAGGGACCTGGCAAAATTCACCGATGTCAGACGTTACGCTACGCTGGTTTGTATAATAACAGAGGCCAGGGCCACCCTGACTGACGAAGTGATTGATCTGCACGAGCGTATCCTGGGTAGTCTGTTCAGCAGGGCAAAACGCACGCAGGCCGAACGGCTCCAGCAAACGAGAAAGCTTATTCAGAGCAAGCTGAAGCAGTACGTTACCGTCGGGCAGGCGTTACTTAACGCCAGAGAATCCGGGGAAGATCCCTGGACTGCAATAGAAGATGTCCTTCCCTGGCAGGAATTCATCAACAGCGTGGAAGAAACGCGGTTTCTTTCCCGTAAGGGCAATTTCGACGCGCTTCATCTGATCACCGAAAAATACAGTACGTTGCGTAAATATGCCCCGCGTATGCTGTCAGCATTGCAGTTCATGGCGACACCTGCGGCGCAGGCGCTCAGCGATGCGCTGGACACCATAACGGAAATGTACCGTAAACAACTTCGTAAAGTGCCGCCATCAGCGCCAACAGGGTTTATCCCTGAAAGCTGGCGAAAACTGGTGCTCACGCCTTCAGGCATCGACCGCAAGTACTACGAGTTTTGCGTACTGAATGAACTCAAGGGTGCATTACGTTCCGGTGATATCTGGGTAAAAGGATCGCGCCGCTACAAAAATTTTGATGATTATCTCATCCCGACTGCTGAGTTTGAGAAATCCCGACATAATGACCAGTTACAGTTGGCCGTTCAGACCGATAGCCAGGCATACCTTCAGGCCCGTATGACTCTTCTTGCATCTCGGCTGGAAGAAGTTAACGCGATGGCGCTTGCCGGTGATTTGCCCGATGTAGATATCTCAGATAAAGGCGTAAAAATCACTCCACTGGAGAACAGCGTTCCTTCAGGTGTTTCGCCCTTTGCAGATTTGGTCTATGGCATGCTTCCCCATCCGAAAATTACGGAGATACTGGAAGAAGTTGATAGCTGGACGGGATTTACGCGTCACTTCGCGCACCTCAAAAATAATAACGTCAGACCAAAAGACGGAAGACTGTTGCTGACCACCATTCTGGCTGACGGCATCAACCTTGGGCTGACAAAAATGGCGGAATCCTGCCCTGGGGCCACAAGATCGTCACTCGAAGGTATTCAGGCATGGTACATCAGGGATGAAACTTATTCAGCGGCACTGGCCGAGCTGGTCAACGCACAGAAAGAGCGGCCTCTGGCCGCATTCTGGGGCGACGGGACAACATCGTCGTCAGACGGGCAGAACTTTCGGGTAGGCAGTCACGGACGTTATGCCGGTCAGGTCAATCTTAAATATGGTCAGGAGCCGGGCGTGCAGATTTATACGCATATCTCAGACCAATACAGCCCGTTCTACGCCAAAGTGATCAGCCGGGTGCGCGACTCAACCCACGTGCTTGATGGCCTGCTGTACCATGAAAGCGATCTGGAAATTACCGAGCATTACACCGATACCGCAGGCTTCACTGAACATGTTTTCGCCCTGATGCACCTGCTGGGATTCGCTTTTGCGCCAAGGATCCGTGATCTTCATGACAAGCGGCTGTTTATTCATGGAAAGGCCGAGCGCTATCCGGGGCTTCAGTCTGTCATATCAACAACCTGCCTAAATATCAAAGACATTGAGTCGCACTGGGATGAGGTATTGCGCCTGGCAACCTCGATTAAGCAGGGGACAGTCACCGCATCACTGATGATGAAAAAGTTAGCCAGTTACCCAAAACAGAATGGACTTGCCAAAGCGCTGAGAGAGATTGGCCGCATCGAACGGACACTATTTATGCTGGACTGGTTCCGTGATCCCGGTCTGCGCCGACGCGTGCAGGCGGGGCTGAATAAGGGTGAGGCCCGTAATGCCCTTGCGCGAGCGGTCTTTTTGCACCGTCTGGGTGAAATAAGGGATCGTGGGCTGGAGAATCAGAGTTATCGCGCCAGCGGGCTGACATTACTGACAGCAGCGATCACGTTGTGGAACACGGTATATATAGAAAGAGCTATTGAGTCACTAAAACGAAAGGGTATCCCGATAAATGAGCAACTGGTCTCTCATCTTTCTCCCCTGGGCTGGGAACATATCAATCTGAGTGGAGATTACGTCTGGCGTAATAATCTTAAGCTGGGATCCGGAAAATACCGCTCATTACGTACAGTCGATACCGCTTTGTACAAAAAACAGTCTTAGCGTGGGATAATTAATGAGATGGTCACTCCCTCCTTCCCGGTACTATGCTGAGGACAGGCTTTCATTCGGAGAACTATCATGGAAAACATTGCGCTCATTGGTATCGATCTGGGTAAAAACTCTTTCCATATTCATTGCCAGGATCGTCGCGGGAAGGCTGTTTACCGTAAAAAATTTACCCGGCCAAAGTTGATCGAATTTTTGGCGACATGCCCCGCTACAACCATCGCAATGGAAGCCTGTGGCGGTTCTCACTTTATGGCACGCAAGTTGGAAGAGTTGGGGCATTCCCCAAAGCTGATATCACCACAATTTGTCCGCCCGTTCGTTAAAAGCAATAAAAACGACTTTGTCGACGCCGAAGCTATTTGTGAAGCTGCATCGCGTCCGTCTATGCGTTTTGTGCAGCCCAGAACGGAATCTCAGCAGGCAATGCGGGCTCTGCATCGTGTCCGTGAATCCCTGGTTCAGGATAAGGTAAAAACAACCAATCAAATGCATGCTTTTCTGCTGGAATTTGGCATTAGCGTTCCCCGAGGAGCTGCCGTTATTAGCCGACTGAGTACCATTCTTGAGGATAATAGTTTGCCTCTTTACCTCAGCCAGTTATTGCTGAAATTACAACAGCATTATCACTATCTTGTTGAGCAGATTAAAGATTTGGAATCCCAGTTGAAACGAAAGTTGGACGAAGATGAGGTTGGACAGCGCTTGCTGAGCATTCCCTGCGTCGGAACACTGACAGCGAGTACTATTTCAACTGAGATTGGCGACGGGAAGCAGTACGCCAGCAGCCGTGACTTTGCGGCGGCAACAGAGCTTGTACCTCGGCAGTACAGCACGGGAGGTAGGACGACATTGCTGGGAATTAGTAAGCGAGGTAATAAAAAGATCCGAACTTTGTTGGTTCAATGTGCCAGGGTATTCATACAAAAACTGGAACACCAGTCTGGCAAATTGGCCGATTGGGTCAGGGATTTAC
>NZ_JBLKCZ010000044.1:0-13172 GCF_047530595.1 Enterobacter sp. 01-M-02-SI-ECC
ACCGTCTGAATTTGCAGCGGGCTGGAGAAAGGGTCATTCTGAGAATGAAGATTCCGACGTTACTAACTGAGTGTTGTATCTAATCGTGGGGGCAGGTCATATTCATTCACTAATTCGGATCTGTTCTATGCAGATGGTGTAGCGATCATGCCTGTAATTAACCTCATAGCAAATGGAATAAGAGATTAATTAGCATAAGGAGTTTTAGAAATGGCTGTACCAGTACACCTCTTTTTGAAAGACGATGGTGGAGCAATGATCCGTGGCGGTTCTGATGTTGCAGACCGTGAAGGAAGCATAGAGCTTAGAGATCTTATCCATAACCTGAGCATTCCAACAGATGAGGCAACAGGTAAACTTACAGGTACAAGGCAACACTCAGCTTTCAGTTTAACAAAAGCAATTGATTCATCTTCACCCTATCTATACAAAGCAGTGGCTACAGGTCAAACGCTTCAAAGTGCTGAATTAAAGTTCTATCACATCAATGATGCTGGTCAGGAAGTGGAATACTTCAATATTCTTATGGAAGGTGTGAAAGTCATTTCAATAACTCCAGTTATGCATGATACAAGAGATTGTCCCGGTACTGGTCACCTGGAAAATGTATCTTTGCGATACGCAAAAATCACATGGAAAATCCTGGACGGAAATATTCAATACACTGATGCGTGGAATGAACGCCTTACAGCGTAGGCGTTATAAACGAGCAGCGCCGGAAGGCGCTGCAACAGTTTACGCTGATGCCCGAACTGCAGGGCGCAGCCGACTCACGCTAAATAACACCGATCCCGTTGAGGCTATCACGGCTATCCACAGCGCAAAATGCACGGCCCGGTCATGGTCTGATTCGGTCGTCGCCAGCAGTACGCCCACCGCGGCGGCACCGAGACACTGGCCGAATGTCCTCACAATCGACAACACGCCGGAGGCGTAGCTGGCATATTCCCGCGCCACGTTAGAGAGCATCTCCCGGTTATTGGGGCTCTGGAAGCAGCCAAACCCAATCCCGCAAACCAGGCTGCGCAGGCAGATGTTCCACGCGGAAGGATTGTCCGGCAGGGTGGCCAGCAGGACCAGCCCACCGACAAAAATCATCAGCCCGATTGTCGAGATTAGCGGCGCGGAAATCGTATCTGCCCAGCGTCCCGCATGCGGCGCGATCAGCACGATGCCAATTGGCCACGGGGTGAACAGCAGCGCGGAGACCACAGGGCTGTAGCCATACACGCTCTGAAACAGGAACGGCAGCGCGACAAAGGTGATGCCCTGACTGACAAACGAGGCCAGCGAGGTCAGCGCGGCGAGGGTGAAGCGCCCGTTGCTGAATATCACCGGGGGCAGTAACGGATGTTGCACGCGCCGGATACGCCAGGTAAAGGCGAAGGCGCTGACCAGCGCGAGAACGCCCCAGAAGACGGCCTGCCGGTTAATGTGTTGCGTCACGTGCTGAAGGCTGTCGGCCATCATGATCGCCGAACCTAACAGGACGGCGGAGAGCACGGCGCCCGGAGCGTCAAAGGAAGTGCGGTCAACGGCCGATTCCCGCGGCAAGGCCCGCCATGCCAGCAGCAGGGCGATGCTGCCCGGAATAAGGTTAATGGCGAACAGCCATTGCCAGCTCAGGGCGTCCAGTATGGTTCCGCCCAGCACGGGGGCAACTGCCGTGCTGGAGGCGATAAGCAGGGCGTGCAGCCCCAGAATACGGCCCAGCAGTCGCCCCGGAAAAACGGACCGCAGGATCGCCGGAGCGATACTCAGGGTCGCCGCGCCGCCTATGCCCTGCAGAATTCGCATCCCGGTTAACATTTCCGGCGTTGTTGCCAGCGCGCAGCCCAGCGAGGTGAGCGTAAAGGTGGCAAGCCCGGCAAGGAATACCCGGCGATAGCCCACGCGCGCCGCCAGCGCGGCGAAAATGGCCAGCGTCATCGCCGCTGACAGCAGATAACCGTTCGCGAACCAGACCGCCACGTTCGCGGGAACCTGCATCGCTCTTGCCATGGAGGGCAGCGCGATGTTGATCATGGTGCCGTCAAAGACGCCCATCAGCGTGGTGGTCATAACGGCGGCCAGGACCCGGGCGCGTTCATGCCCGGGTAAGCCTTCATCGCCGGGCAGGTTTGAAAATAGCGTCATCGTCGTTACTCCGCATAAGAATAGTGATGACGAAACTATAATCATGCGGTATACAGGGCGGAAGACGCAGCATTTGCACTTAATCATTGCATGTAACGCCATATCTGAGGAGCCACCGTGTCCGATCCTGATTTTAACCTTCTGGTTGCGCTCGACGTTTTGCTGGCAGAAGCCAGCGTGGCGGGCGCGGCGCGACGTTTGAACCTCAGTACCTCCGCCATGAGCCGCACCCTGAGCCGGTTACGGGAGGTGACCGGCGATCCGATCCTGGTACGGGCCGGTCGTCATATGGTGCTGACGCCCTGGGCCGAAGCCACGCGGGACCGCGCCAGAAGCGCCGTGCATGAGGCGAGGGCTGTGCTGCAGCCCTCCACCGACGCGCTGAAGGTGGAAAGTCTCGAGCGGCTGTTCACCATCAGAGCCAACGACGGTTTTGTGGTGGCGTTTGGGCCACTGCTGATTGCGGCGGTGGCGAGCGTTGCGCCCGGGGTGTGCATCCGCTTCTCGCCGAAACCTGAAAAAACCTCGCGCTATTTGCGTGAGGGGCTGGTCGACCTGGAGATCGGCGTGCAGAGCAATATGGGGCCGGAAATACGGCTGCAACGGCTCTTTCAGGATCGGTTTGTTGGCGCGGTGCGCAAGGGACATCCGCTGTCATTACAGCCTGACGTCAGCCTTGACGATTATGTCGCGTGGGGCCACGTGGTGGCCTCACCGGACGGATCGCTGCACGGGTTTGTCGATGAGGCGCTGGCGGAGCGCGGGATGAAGCGCAAGATCGCCAGCGTGGTGCCAGGGTTTCCGACGGCGTTATCCGTGGCGCTGGCCTCCGATCTGATTGCCATGGTGCCGGCGCTGTACCTGCTCAATCAGCCGATGAACGAGCGCGTACACGTCTTTGAACTGCCGCTTAAAACCCGGAGCATTACGGTGTCACAAATGTGGCATCCGCGCATGGAAAGGGATCCGGGGCATCGCTGGCTCAGGGAAAAGGTGCTGGAAGTGTGTCGGGCTGTGCGCTGACGCCTCAGGCCACTTTTCCCGGCACGGAGAGGATGAAGCGCGTCGATACCGCATCCGATTCCACGCAGACTTTTCCGTGGTGCGCGGTGACGATGGACTTCACGATGGCAAGCCCGATCCCGCTGCCTTCACCTTTGCGCTGCCTTGACGGATCGACGCGATAGAAACGGTCAAACAGCTTTGCCAGATGTTCATGAGGGATCGGCGTCCCGGGATTTTCTATTATCAGTTCAACGTCATTCTCCTTTTTTCTGATGGAGACCGTCACCGCTTTTCCCGCTGGCGTATAGCGCAGGGCATTGGAGAGCAGATTATTTACTGCTCTTCTGAACATCTGCGGATCGCCTTCTATCAGGCAGGGCATCCCGTTAAATTTCAGCGTAACGTTGCGTTCTTCCGCCCAGGCTTCGAAAAAATCGAAGACTTTCATGACCTCCGCACTTAAATCAAACATCACCCGGTCAGGGACGAGCTGGTTATTATCCGCCTGCGCCAGGAAAAGCATGTCGCTGACCATCCGGGTCATCCGGTTGTACTCTTCAAGGCTGGAGTACAGAACATCTTCCAGCTCTTTCTGCGAGCGGTTCTGACTCAGTGCGATTTCCGTTTGCGTCACCAGATTGGTGATAGGCGTTCTGATCTCGTGCGCGATATCGGCAGAGAAATTGGCCTGGCGGGTAAAGACATCTTCAATCTTTTCGATCATATGGTTGAAGGAGATGACCAGCTGTTCCAGCTCAATCGGAACGCGTGTCGGCTCCAGTCGTGCATCCAGATTTTCGGAGGTGATGTTTTTAATGGCGTTGCTGACGTTACGCAGGGGCAAATGTCCCTGACGAACCGCAATGCGGATGACAAGAATAATCAGCAGGCTGATAACGGCGGCAATCGCCAGAAGGTTTTTTTTCAGCGCCTCAAGGTAGTGGAGATGAAAATTAATGGAGAGCCCGATCAGCATAACGTAGTTCTGGGGTTTGCCCTGAAGCGTCGCCGTGCCTGAGGAGGCGATAATCCGGTACGTTTCCATTTTCATGTCGGACCCGGCGTGCATGTTTTCGGCAGGGTCTTCTACCGTCCAGAGAAACACATCCTGTGCGCGACGGTGTTCGCTAAAGTTCGCCGTGTTCATTGCCGGGCGCAAAGCCGCCCCTTGCGCCGAGCTGAACAGGGTATTGCCCTGCGGATCCAGGAGCAGAACGGCCACGTTGCGGTAGCTGGCCATCGACTCTTTGATCTTGCTGATTTTCTTTTGATCGGGATCGGCCGGAGATTGCAGTATGCGGTGCATCGCGGTGCTGATTTGCTGCAGGTCGCTGATATCCTGCTCCGCGAAATGCTTTTCAACGGAATGCAGCATAAACCAGGTAAAGGCGAAAAAGGCCAATATCGTGGAGAGGCTGATGAAGAAGGTCAGCCGCAGGGCAAGTGAAAAAGGGCGCCTGGCAAGCTTAACGCGCATCCGGTACCTCCAGCATATAGCCCACGCCGCGCACCGTCTGGATCAGCTTCGGTTCAAAATCGTTATCGATTTTCGCGCGCAGCCGCTTTACCGCCACATCAATCGCGTTAGTGTCGCTGTCAAAATTCATGTCCCACACCTGGGAGGCAATCAGGGAGCGGGGAAGCACCTCACCCTGATGACGCATGAAAAACTCCAGCAGGCTGAACTCTTTGCTGGTTAACTGGATGCGGCTCCCGGCCCGGCTGACTTTTCTCGACACGAGGTCAACCGTCAGGTCAGCCACCTGAAGCTGGCTTTCCGCAATAACCGTATTTCCGCGCCTCAACAGCGTCCTTACCCGGGCAAGCAGCTCCGCAAAGGCGAAAGGCTTAATCAGATAATCATCCGCGCCCAGCTCAAGTCCTTTAACCCGGTGTTCAATCGTCCCGAGGGCCGTGAGTAACAGGATGGGCATCCCTTTACCGGCCGAGCGGAGCATACGGACAATATCCCAGCCGTTCACATCGGGCAGCATGATATCCAGAATCAGCAGATCGTATTCCGCGGTCATAGCGAGATGATAGCCGTTCAGGCCGTTATCCGCGTGGTCCACAACAAACCCCGCTTCAGTCAGCCCCTTACTCAGGTACTCACCGGTTTTCATTTCGTCTTCGACGATCAGTATTTTCATCGTGCTCCCCTGACTGGCTGCTGATGACATTCTAGTGAGCGTACCGCCGTTAACAATGACTTACGCTAAAAATGACAACATTGTCATTATCCTGTCACCCGTCAAACAGGATGCGTTCCGTAGAGTAGCCCTAAAACTACTCTGGACTTTATTTGAACCGTTATGTTCCTGTTAAAACGACTAAGCATCAGTACGGTATTTATTCTGGCAGGCTGCGTCTCGCTGGCTCCGGAGTACCAGCGGCCGGAAGCACCTGTCCCCCGGCAGTTTTCGCTCTCCCGTAACGGCCTGACGCCCGCGGCGGCTGGGTATCAGGACACCGGCTGGCGCAACTTTTTCGTCGATCCTCAGGTTGCGGGGCTGATTACGGAGGCCCTGAAGAACAATCGCGATCTAAAAATGGCCGCCCTGAAGGTCGAAGAGGCCCGGGCGCAGTTCAACGTGACGGATGCGGATCGCTACCCTCAGATGAATGCCTCCTCGGGCATCACGTACAGCGGCGGGCTGAAAAGTGACAAACCCACCGCGCAGCAGTACGACGCGGGCCTTGCGCTTAGCTATGAACTCGATTTCTTCGGCAAGCTGAAGAACATGAGCGATGCCGACCGACAAAACTTTTTCGCCAGCGAAGAGGCCCGTCGCGCGGTGCATATCCTGCTCGTCTCTAACGTGTCGCAGAGCTATTTCAACCAGCAGCTGGCGTATAAACAGCTGCGCATCGCGCAGGATACGCTGACAAATTACCAGCAGTCTTATGCTTTCGTTGAGCAGCAGCTGGTGACGGGCAGTACGAGCGTCCTGGCGCTGGAACAGGCCCGGGGACAGATCGAAAGCACGCAGGCAGAGATTGCCAAAAGAGAGGGGGAGCTGGCGCAGGCCAATAATGCACTGCAGCTGATCCTCGGCACGTATCGCGCGCTCCCGGGCGACGGAGGCATGAACGCCAGCGATGTCGCCCCGGTAAAACTGCCTCCTCATCTTTCATCCGCGATACTGTTGCAGCGCCCGGATATTATGGAGGCGGAGTATCAGCTTAAAGCGGCCGATGCGAATATCGGCGCGGCGCGCGCCGCCTTTTTCCCGTCCATATCTCTCACCAGCGGGCTATCAACCGGAAGCACGGAGTTGTCCAGCCTGTTCACGTCAGGGAGCGGGATGTGGAATTTTATTCCTAAAATCGAAATTCCCATTTTTAATGCGGGCAGGAATAAGGCCAACCTGAAGCTGGCCGAAATTCGCCAGCAGCAGTCGGTGGTTAATTACGAACAAAAAATTCAGTCCGCCTTTAAACAGGTTGCCGACGCGCTCGCGCTGCGGGACAGCATTAACCAGCAGCTTGCTGCACAACAGCGGTATCTGGATTCGCTCCGCATCACGCTTCAACGTGCCAGAGGGCTATATTCCAGCGGCGCGGTCAGCTATATCGAAGTGCTTGACGCGGAGCGTTCTCTTTTCTCTACCAAGCAAAATATTCTCGACCTTATTTATGCCCGGCAGGTTAATGAAATTAATCTCTTCACCGCGCTCGGCGGCGGTTGGGTCGAATAACGTAATTTAATTAAACAGGAAAATAACCATGCGCAATTCACTTAAGGCCGTTGTATTTGGTGCGATCTCCATTGTGTTTTCTGCCAGCCTCCAGGCTGAGGTTCATCAGCACGAGATGATGAGTGCTGCCAGCGAAGGGACCTCAGAGCAGGTCATCACGGGAACCGGCATCGTGAAGGACATTGATCTCACGAATAAAAAAGTCACGATTTCCCATGAAGCGATCCCGGAAATTGGCTGGCCCGCGATGACCATGCGTTTTACCTTTATTCAGGCTGACGAGAGTATTAATGCCTTAAAAGTCGGCAGCCACGTGAATTTCTCGTTTGTTCAGCAGGGCAATCTCTCTTTACTCAAGAGCATTAAATAGCGAGACGCGGCATGGCCTCATTAAAAATAAAATATGCTGCCGTGATAGTCAGCAGCCTTATTGCGGGAGGGCTGATATCAGTGTCGGCATGGCAGGTTTTTCATTCATCTGTAAAAACGGAAAATAGCGCACCAGAAAGAAAGGTACTTTTCTGGTATGACCCAATGAAGCCAGACGTAAAATTCGATAAACCCGGTAAATCGCCGTTTATGGATATGGATCTGGTGCCGAAATATGCGGATGAAAACGACAATAAAAGCAGTGCCGGTATCCGTATTGATCCGACACAGGTTCAGAACCTGGGATCAAAAACGCAAAAGGTGACGCGCGGAACGCTGAACTATGCCCAGACCATCCCGGCCAACGTCAGCTACAACGACTATCAGTTTGTCATTGTGCAGGCGCGCGCGGAAGGCTTCGTGGAGAAAGTGTACCCGCTGACGACGGGCGATAAGGTGAAGAAAGGCACGCCGCTCGTTGATATAACCATTCCTGACTGGGTAGAGGCGCAGAGCGAGTTTCTGCTGTTATCCGGTACCGGCGGAACGCCGACGCAAATCAAAGGGGTTCTCGAACGGCTTCGGCTGGCGGGTATGCCGGATGAGGATATTCAGAGACTGCGTGCGACCCGCACTATCCAGACCCGGTTTACCATCAGGGCGCCGATCGACGGAGCGATCACGGCCTTTGACCTGCGTACCGGCATGAATATTTCCAAAGATAAGGTGGTAGCGCAAATTCAGGGGATGGATCCGGTCTGGATCGGCGCGGCAGTGCCTGAGTCTATTGCTTATCTGCTGAAAGAGACCTCGCAGTTTGCGGTTTCGATACCGGCTTATCCGGATAAATCCTTCCCGGTTGAAAAATGGAGTCTTCTGCCGAGCGCGGATCCAACCACCCGTACGCTGCAGGTGCGCCTGCAGGTCGATAACAAGGATGAGCTGCTTAAACCGGGCATGAATGCCTACCTGAAGCTGAATACCCAAAGCCAGGAAATGCTGCTGATCCCCTCCCAGGCCGTTATCGATACCGGCAAAGAACAGCGCGTTATTACGGTTGATGCGGACGGGAATTTTGTCCCGAAAAGGATCCACGTTCTGCATGAATCTCAGCAGCAGTCCGGCATTGGTAGCGGACTGGAAGAGGGGGAGTCGGTAGTGGTCAGCGGTCTGTTCCTGATTGACTCGGAGGCCAATATTACCGGCGCGCTGGAGCGCATGCGTCACGCTGATGCCGCTGACGACGCGCACTCTGGCCATTAAGGAGACGATGATGATTGAATGGATTATCCGGCGGTCGGTCGCCAACCGTTTCCTGGTAATGATGGGGGCACTGTTCCTCAGCGTCTGGGGCACCTGGACGATTATTAACACGCCAGTCGATGCCTTGCCCGATCTCTCTGACGTTCAGGTGATTATCAAAACCAGCTATCCCGGCCAGGCCCCGCAGATTGTTGAAAACCAGGTCACCTATCCACTCACGACCACCATGCTGTCGGTTCCCGGCGCAAAGACCGTGCGCGGTTTTTCGCAGTTTGGCGATTCGTACGTGTACGTCATTTTTGAAGACGGCACCGATTTGTACTGGGCCCGTTCGCGCGTGCTGGAATATCTGAACCAGGTTCAGGGCAAGCTGCCTGCCGGCGTGAGCTCTGAAATTGGTCCAGATGCCACGGGCGTGGGCTGGATATTTGAGTATGCGCTGGTGGATCGCAGCGGAAAACACGATCTCGCTGAGTTGCGCTCATTGCAGGACTGGTTCCTGAAATTTGAATTGAAAACTATCCCGAACGTGGCCGAAGTGGCCTCCGTCGGTGGCGTGGTGAAGCAGTATCAGATCCAGGTTAATCCGTTAAAACTGGCTCAGTACGGCATTAGCCTGCCGGAGGTTAAGCAGGCCCTTGAGTCGTCTAACCAGGAGGCGGGGGGATCGTCAGTTGAAATGGCGGAAGCGGAGTATATGGTCCGGGCCAGCGGCTATCTGCAGACGATGGACGATTTCAATAACATCGTCCTGAAAACCGGCGAGAACGGGGTACCGATTTACCTTCGCGATGTTGCCCGCGTACAAACGGGTCCGGAAATGCGCCGCGGTATTGCCGAGCTGAACGGGCAGGGGGAAGTTGCGGGTGGCGTGGTCATCCTGCGTTCGGGAAAAAATGCGCGCGAAGTCATCACGGCGGTGAGAGATAAGCTTGAGACGCTGAAGGCCAGCCTGCCGGAAGGGGTTGAGATTGTGACCACCTACGATCGCAGCCAGCTCATCGATCGGGCAATCGACAACCTGAGTTCCAAACTGCTTGAAGAGTTTATCGTGGTGGCCATCGTCTGCGCCCTGTTCCTGTGGCACGTTCGATCTGCGCTGGTCGCGATTATCTCTCTGCCGCTTGGCCTGTGTATTGCCTTTATCGTCATGCATTTCCAGGGATTGAACGCCAACATTATGTCGCTGGGAGGCATTGCCATTGCCGTCGGCGCGATGGTGGATGCCGCCATCGTCATGATTGAAAACGCGCACAAACGGCTCGAAGAGTGGGATCACCAGCATCCGGAAGAGCAGATTGATAACGCCACCCGCTGGAAGGTGATCACCAATGCCTCTGTCGAGGTTGGCCCGGCGCTGTTTATCAGCCTGCTGATCATCACCTTATCCTTCATTCCCATCTTTACTCTTGAGGGGCAGGAAGGGCGGCTGTTTGGTCCGCTGGCTTTCACCAAAACGTACTCCATGGCGGGTGCGGCTGCGCTGGCCATCATCGTTATCCCCATCCTGATGGGGTTCTGGATCCGGGGTAAGATTCCCGCTGAGACCAGTAACCCGTTGAACAGGCTACTGATTAAAGCCTACCATCCGCTACTGATTAAGGTGCTCCGCTGGCCAAAAACAACCCTGCTGGTTGCGGCTTTGTCCATCTTCACGGTGATCTGGCCTCTCAGCCAGGTGGGCGGCGAATTCCTGCCGAAGATTAATGAAGGCGATCTGCTCTATATGCCGTCAACGTTGCCGGGCGTTTCTCCGGCAGAAGCGGCCGCGCTGTTACAGACCACGGACAAACTCATCAAAACCGTACCTGAAGTGGCCTCGGTGTTTGGCAAAACCGGCAAGGCCGAAACGGCAACGGATTCCGCGCCGCTCGAAATGGTGGAGACCACGATTCAGCTCAAGCCTGAGGATCAGTGGCGGCCCGGCATGACGATTGACAAGATTATTGACGAGCTCGATAAGACCGTTCGGTTGCCCGGCCTGGCGAACCTCTGGGTTCCGCCCATTCGTAACCGGATCGATATGCTTTCGACCGGGATCAAAAGCCCGATTGGTATCAAGGTGTCGGGTACCGTTTTGTCGGATATCGACGCCACGGCGCAGAGCATCGAGACGGTAGCCAAAACGGTGCCGGGCGTGGTGTCTGCCCTGGCTGAACGTCTGGAGGGCGGGCGCTACATTGACGTCGATATCAACCGGGAAAAAGCCTCGCGCTATGGGATGACGGTGGGCGATGTGCAGCTCTTTGTCTCCTCGGCCATCGGCGGTGCCACGGTAGGGGAAACGGTGGAAGGCGTCGCCCGGTACCCGATTAATATCCGCTATCCTCAGGACTACCGGAACAGCCCGAGCACGTTAAAGCAGATGCCGATCCTGACGCCGATGAAACAGCAGATCACGCTGGGCGATGTGGCGGATATCAACGTGGTTTCCGGCCCCACGATGCTGAAAACGGAGAATGCCCGGCCTGCAAGCTGGATTTATATTGATGCCCGCGGCAGGGATATGGTGTCGGTGGTGAACGACATTAAGACGGCTATTAGTCAGAACGTAAAGCTGAGGCCGGGCACCAGCCTCTCATTCTCCGGGCAGTTTGAGCTGCTCGAACACGCCAACAAGAAACTGAAGCTGATGGTGCCGATGACGGTGATGATCATCTTTATTCTGCTGTATCTGGCGTTCCGTCGCGTGGATGAAGCGCTGCTGATCCTGATGAGTCTGCCGTTCGCCCTGGTCGGGGGAATTTGGTTCCTTTACTGGCAGGGCTTCCATATGTCTGTGGCAACCGGCACCGGTTTTATCGCTCTGGCCGGGGTGGCAGCAGAATTTGGGGTGGTCATGCTGATGTATTTGCGTCATGCCGTTGAGGCTCAGCCGGCGTTGTCCCATCGGGACACGTTCACAGAACAGGCGCTGGATGACGCCCTTTACCATGGCGCCGTGCTGCGCGTGCGGCCAAAGGCAATGACCGTCGCTGTGATCATTGCCGGTCTGCTGCCCATTCTGTGGGGGACGGGCGCAGGGTCAGAAGTCATGAGTCGGATAGCGGCACCTATGATTGGCGGGATGATCACGGCGCCGCTGTTATCGCTATTTATTATTCCGGCGGCGTACAAGTTAATTTGGTTGCGCAGGCAGAGAAAGCCATAAAAAAACCCGCCAGCGATGGCGGGTTTTTTACGAGATGAACGCTTAGCGCGCTGTTTTAGCACGCGTCTGGCTGAGAAGCTTGCGCCAGGCACGATTATGTAGAGTAAACAGCAGCATCTTATAGAAGGGGGGGAAAGAATACAGCTGCCGTTAATACCAGGCTTATCACCGCCAGCGTAAGGTGTAACCGCACGGCGCGCATGCTGCCTTTGCCAATCATAAACATCGTCACGCCGTTAAGGCCAGCGAACAGAAGGGCGATCAGGACAACCCAGACGAATACGTGTTCCGCTGGCTGGTCGAGTCCGGCGAGTACGCCATACCCCAGCCACAGCTGAGGAATAGCGAAACTGACAATTACCCCGAGGGTACTGATCGCCGCTGGAATACCCATGGTGTGTAGACCTACAGGTTTGCCCATTTCGTCAGCCAACACAGTTTTTAGCTGTTGCAGCTGTGTCGGGGAGGCATTGCTTATGCTGGTAGCCACCTCGTTACAGCGTTGCAGGCGGCGGGAAAAAAATTTAACCATTTGAATACTCAGCGTTTAGTTAGGCGAGAATGACTGCAACAGACCGACTACATAGCGCCCGGACTGGACGGTGTTTTGAGGATTGCGGATCGTCCCCGTGAGTGAACTGCCCACAAAGGCCGATGCGTTGTTCACGGCACTCATCAGCTCACGTTGCTGTTTTATCTCATCATCAGCACGCTCGAAGCATCGACTGTGTATCTTGCAGGACCGCTAACATTGATGCCTACATAATTGAAAACCGAATCTGGCTTGATATTAATCAAAAAAAACAAATTTAACTTGATGAAAAGAAAAACAATTCTTGTTTTCTGACAAAACACTGGATCAGTTTATCCCCAACAGTGGCAAAGTGGTCGCTTTTGCCGACTGGACAGTGGCAGTGCCTGTCGCTAGAGCACCATCGCTGAACAGTGCAGAATTAGCAACGTCCGCTTTTGGCACAAAGCTGACATCCCAACCTGTGTCAGATCATTAAAATTGCCATAAGTTAAGCTAGTAACTCTCTGGTATGACGTATCGCTTGCGCATCAGGCTGGACAACCAAATTCTTGATCAGTTTCTGAATGAGAAAGAGGGTAACTGCCTCACGGCCTACAAAAATGTTGGTGGTATCTGGACTATTTGCCGCGGCGCAATGATGGTTGATGGTAAACCGGTTGTGCAGGGCATGAAATTGACACAGGCCAAATGCAATCAGGTGAATGCTATCGATCGCAATAAGGCGCTGGCAAGGGTTGACCGCAATATTTCGGTACCGCTTACTGAGCCGCAGAAAGCTGGGATCGCATCTTTCTGTCCGTACAACATCGGGCCGGGTAAGTGCTTCCCGTCCACGTTCTATAAGCGCATTAATGCCGGTGACCGCTACGGGGCATGCGAGGCAATTCGCTGGTGGATTTATTTACCAAAGCAGGTGATTTAACTTATGTTGAGTAAAAACTAGGTTCATGGATAATTTTGTGGCTACTGTATTGTTTTTTCAAAGATTCTAAGTTTCCATGAGTAATTCACTTCA
>NZ_JBLKCZ010000045.1:0-12754 GCF_047530595.1 Enterobacter sp. 01-M-02-SI-ECC
GCGAAGCGGCGATTTACCGCCGGGAGCCCGGGTCGCCAGGGTGGTGGCGACTGAGCCACCCTGGCACGTTCACAGGCAATGTCGTTACAAAGTAGCAAGGAACATGAAGTGAACGGAATGACCACCACAGCCGTATGTTCCCCCTCACCCCAGCCCTCTCCCTTGAGGGAGAGGGAGCCGTCCGTGGAGGTATTATTATGTGGGGGTCCCTCAGCCCCGTGGGAGAGGGTCAGGGTGAGGGCATCAGGCGCACGAAACCTTAGATGTAGGCCGGGTAAGGCGTAGCCGCCACCCGGCAAAGCACTCAGCGCTGCTCGTTCAGCTCAGCAATATCTTTCGGCGTGGTGCGACAGCATCCACCGATTAATTTGGCCCCAGCCTCCAGCCACTGCGGTAGATACCCCGCCAGCGTCTCGCACGCTTCGCCGTGGTGGTGCCAGGTTTTGGTGACCGCATCATAATGCTCGCCCGAGTTCGGATAGACCACCAGCGGCAGCGACGTCAGGCTTTGCAGATGCTTCAGCGCCGCCGTAGTGTTTTCCAGTGCGATGCAGTTAATGCCCAGCGCGACAATCTGCGGAGAGTTTGCCAGCGCGCTGACCACCTCACGCAGAGGCGTACCGTCGCTCAGGTGTTCACTGTCCCGCAGGGTAAAGGAGAACCACGCCCGGGCGCGGGGGTACTCGGCCAGAAGCGCCGCCAGCGCCTTAATCTCAGTAAACGAGGGCAGCGTTTCGCAGGCCAGCAGGTCAGCGCCCGCATCCAGCAGCGCTTCCACGCGCGGGCGATGGAAGGCCGTAAACTCCCCGACGCTACGCACGTAGTCGCCGCGATACTCTGATCCATCCGCCAGATACGCGCCGTACGGCCCAACGGAGCCCGCCACCAGCAGCGTGCCCGCGTGCGGGTTTTCAGCCAGATACGCTTCGCGCGCCTTACGCGCCAGCTCCACGCTTTTACCGATCAGCGCGCGGGACTGCGCTTCGTCCAGGCCGCGCGCCGCAAATCCCGCAGGCGTGGCCTGATAGCTGGCGGTGATCGCCACCTGCGCGCCCGCGCGGTAGTAATCGAGATGCACTTCGCGGATGAGTTCCGGGTTTTCCACCAGCACTTTGGCTGACCAGAGGCTGTCTGCCAGGTTACAGCCGCGCGCTTCCAGCTCCGTCGCCATCGCGCCATCCAGCACCACAAACGGCTGTTTTTCAAGGATGGCGGTAAGCGGGTTATTCTGCGACATGTTCAGGCTCCTGCGATGTCATATTTCGGGTCAGGTAGTACGCACCATAACACAGAGCGACAAACGGAAGCCCGCAATAAAGGGCAATGCGCTGGCTTGGGTCAAACCACAGGCCGACACAGGCCACCACGCAGAGGATAAAACCAAGCACCGGCACCAGCGGATACCACGGCGCGCGATACTGCAGCGCAGAGAGCGGCTGACCGGACTGCAGATGGCGGCGACGGAAAACGAAGTGCGACGCGCAGATGCTGATCCACACCGCCACCACCGCAAAGCCAGAAATCGCCGAGAGCGCGACAAACACCGTGTCCGGGGCCACGACGCTGGAGAACAGCGCCAGCACGCCGCCGAGCATAGAGACCGAGAGCGCCGTCAGCGGCACGCCGTTTTTGTTCACGCGGGCAAAGCAGCGCGGCAGCGTTTTCTCATTCGACAGCGACCACAGCATGCGCCCGGAAGCGTACAGGCCCGAGTTCGCCGCCGAGAGGATCGCCGTCAGGATCACGAAGTTAACGATGTCTGCCGCGTAAGGAATCCCGACCTTTTCAAACACCAGCACGAACGGGCTCTTTTCCACGCCCGCCTGCTGCATCGGGATCAGCGCCGCCAGCACAAATACGGTGCCGATAAAGAAGATAATCAGGCGCGCAATGGTGGTGCGGATCGCAACCGGAATCACCTTGTGCGGATTTTCCGTTTCCCCCGCCGCGATGCCGATGAGCTCGGTACCGGAGAAGGCAAAGTTCACCGCCACCATGGTCATCAGGATCGGCAGGCCGCCGTGCGGGAACCAGCCCTCGGCGGTGATGTTGCTTAAGCCCGGCGCGGGTGAACCGTCCTGCATAGGGATAAAGCCAAAGACCGCCGCGCCGCCAAGAATAATAAAGGCGATAATGGTGATGACTTTGACCAGAGAGAACCAGAATTCGCCTTCCGCAAAGAAGCGCGTAGAGATGACGTTCAGGCCAAAAATCACCACGCAGAAGACCACGCACCAGGCCCAGACGGGCACCTGCGGGAACCAGTACTGCATGCAGAACCCGGCGGCGGTAAAGCTGGAGCCGAGCGCCACCGTCCAGGTGAGCCAGTAGAGCCACGCCACGGTGTAGCCCGTCGCCGGGCCAAGATAGCGGGCGGCATAGACGTGGAACGCGCCGGTTTCCGGCATCGCCACGGAAAGCTCGCCCAGACACTGCATCACCAGCCAGACCACCAGCGCGCCTATCAGGTACGCCAGCAGCGTGCCCGCCGCCCCGGTGGTTGAAATGATGTATCCGGTATTGAAGAATAACCCTGTCCCAATCACGCCACCCAGCGAGAGCATAATCAGGTGGCGTGTTTTCATGGTGCGTTTAAGCTGCCCATTTTCTTGTTGTGTTTGCATATTACCTTCTATACGTATGGACATCTAAACATCCAAAGAAGATGTGTTATACCGCGATTGTTAATAAAAAGCTAGATGACCAGACGCAAACGGGCACGCCTCGCGCTGAGTCTGGGGTGGGTCGTGAGGATCACATAGAGAATCGGACGCCAGGCCATAAGCACCTCCGCAAGCAGATACTTACAGCATGGTGCGGGAAAAGGCGATCTTCGGTCAGTCGAAAGTGGTATCCGCGAAGAGCGGATTCATACCGCAACACTGCCCGCAGGACGGTTAAGGCGCAGCCGCTACCCGGCGCAAGGTTGGTAATTCTCACAATCAGTTCTATAGTCGACACAGTTTCTTAGTAACCAGGACTGACTGATGCGCTTTAACGGACTGACCAAAGGTTTCTTTATCTTTATTCTTGCCCTTGTGACCTGGGCCTTCTTCGACGTGCTGTCGCCCTACTTCTCCGCGATACTCTGGGCCGCCATTCTGACCGTCATCTTCAACCCGGTAAAAAACAGGCTGCGCACCGCGCTGGGGGATCGCAACGGGCTTGCCTCGCTGTTGACCATCGGTATTATCTGCCTGATCGTCTTTATACCGCTGATGGTGATCCTCTCCTCGCTCGCCATTGAGCTGAACGTGGTTTATACGAAGCTTCAGGAGAACAACACCCAGTTCCCGGAAGTGGTGGCAAGCATCTTCAACCATCTGCCTGACTGGGCCAGCGGCTTCCTGGCGGATCACAACCTGACCAACGCCGCGCAGATCCAGAAAAAACTCTCTGACGTCGCCCTGCAGGGCGGGCAATATCTCGCCGGCAGCGCGTTCCTGATTGGCAAGGGCACGTTTGGCTTTGCGATAAGCTTCGGCATCATGCTTTATCTGCTGTTCTTCCTGCTGAAAGACGGCCCGTATCTGGTGCGCCAGATCCTCGACTCCCTGCCGCTGTCTGATTTCGCCAAGCAACATCTGTTCGCCAAATTCGTCGGCGTGTCGCGCGCCACGGTAAAAGGTACGGCGGCGGTGGCGGTGGTTCAGGGCATCCTCGGCGGGATTGCGTTTGCGATTGCCGGTATTGACGGCAGCGTGCTCTGGGGCGCGCTGATGGCCTTCCTCTCGCTAGTTCCCGCCATCGGCTCGGCAAT
Source organism: Enterobacter sp. 01-M-02-SI-ECC (assembly GCF_047530595.1). Lineage (NCBI taxonomy): Bacteria > Pseudomonadati > Pseudomonadota > Gammaproteobacteria > Enterobacterales > Enterobacteriaceae > Enterobacter > Enterobacter sp. 01-M-02-SI-ECC. Next base: position 3,761 of record NZ_JBLKCZ010000045.1, read on the forward strand.
AGTCTGGGTGCCCGCCGCCATCTTCCTGTTCGCCACCCACCAGGTGTGGCAAGGGCTGTTTATTGTCGGCTTCTTCGTGATTATCGTCGGGCTGGTGGACAATATCCTGCGCCCGCTGCTGGTCGGGAAAGACACCAAAATGCCGGACTACCTGATACTGATCTCCACCCTCGGCGGCATGGAGCTGTACGGCATTAACGGCTTTGTGATTGGGCCGCTCATTGCCGCGCTGTTTATCGCCTGCTGGAACCTCTTCTCAGGGCGCGATCACGAAGGTAACGCCGAAGAGCTGGACCCCGACTTCATCGAAGAAGGAAAAAATCCTCCAGAATTGTGAGGATGTGACGATATAGACCACACCAGGCGGCGCTGTGCCGCCTTTTTTTTCGCCTTAAATCAGACGATTTCTATAATTTGAAGAACGCCATCCTACTCATGTCGTAAAAGGATCATCAGGTGCGAATCGCGACGATAACAAACTGGGCCTATGGGGCCACGGTCTGCCTGACCATCGCCTCCGGCATTATCATGCTGATGGCGTCCAGTGCTGATACCCTCGAGCGTCAGGCCGTTGAACAACGCCAGCGTTTTGATGAGCTTACGGAAGATATCGAAACCGATGTCTGGGCACAGTCCGATTTAGCGCGCCTCTACGTCATCAAAAAAGATCCGCAAACGCTAAAGGAATATGGCCAGTCAGAAAACAACCTGAAGAGCGTTGAACTCGGGATTGAAAAGCTGCGGGACAAAGGCGCATCGGATGATGAGCTGTCCCTGCTGCGCGAAGGCATAAAAATAATCGATGAACTGCAGGACGAACAGCAGACGGCACTAACGAGCGCGGCGCAGGGAGAAGACGCGCAGGCCGTTGCGCTGCTCTACGGTGCGCCCTATGAGCAGGAGCTGGAGCGCGCGCAGAACCAGATCGATCACTTCCGCCAGATACTCGACAAACGCGTCATCGCCTCCGTTCAGGACGCGACAAAAAAATCGAAAGCGCTGCGTACCGCGTCTGAGCTGATGGTCGGCCTGACCGCCCTGCTGTTCTTGTTTGTTCTCGGCTTTATATTGAAGCGCCGCGTGCTGCGTCCCGTGGTGCGCCTGAGCGACGTGGTGCACCGCCTGGCGTCCCAGGATTACGCGGTTGAAACGCCCAATTTCAACCAGATTGATGAGATAGGCGATATGGCCCAGGCCATCCGCATCTTCCGCGAAAACGGCCTGGCGCGACAGCGTCTGGAAAGAGAACGCGATGCCGACTGGGCCATCCGCGAGCTGCTGGCGCGCATGACCCAGCGGCTGCAGGGGTGTGAGAACTTTAACGATGTGATTAACGTGGCGGAGCTGTTTGCGCCTAATATCGCACCGGGGATCGCGGGCCGACTTTACGTCCTTGACCGCGAGCCCTGGCAGATGCGCTGCGTCGCGCAATGGCTTTCGCCGGTTGGGGAAGAGACGAGCTTCCACCCGGACGAGTGCTGGGCCGTGCGCCGCGGACAGAGCCACCCGCCGGTAAACGGTGAGCCGGATATCGCGTGCTATCATCTTCCGGCCCACCAGGCGGATAGTTCGCTGTGCGTGCCGCTTATCGCCCAGGGCGAGGCCATTGGCCTGCTCTCCTTCCAGAATATTACGGCGGACAACGCCCCATCCCGCGCCTATCTGGAACTTATGGCCGAAGCGCTCGGTCTGGCGCTGGCCAACCAGCGTCTGCGCGACGCGTTGCTGGAAAAAGCCTTGTTCGACCCGCTCACCGGCCTGCGTAATCGTCATCATCTGGAAGATACCCTGCAAACCCAAACGGCACAGGCGTTGCGCACCGGCGAGCCGTTAAGCTGCATGATGATCGACATCGATCACTTCAAGAGCATCAACGACCGCTTCGGCCATGAAGCGGGCGATCAGGTGATTAAAAGCGTGGCGTCAATTGTCCAGCGGGCTGCCCATGACAACGGACTCGCATTCCGCTACGGGGGCGAGGAGTTTCTGGTGCTGCTTCCCGGTGCCGATGAACCAGAGGCGTACGCCTGCGCGCAGAAGATTTACACCGGCGTACATGAGCTGTCGATTCGCTACGGGCTGACCGAGATTGGGCCGGTGGACGTGTCGATTGGCATTGCCAGCTACCCGCAACATGCCCAGACTGACAACCTGCTGCGCGCCGCGGATGTGGCCTTGTACCGGGCGAAAGAGCTGGGCCGCGCGCGGATTGTGAGCTTTGGGATGCTGGAGGCGGGCTGACGCTTATTCTCGCGCCCTGACTTTCCCCGGTTCAGGCGCGCGTGATAGCCCAGAGCACCACAATCCCCAGGGCATTGCTCCGCTTTTCCACATACAGGATGGTATCGGAATAAACGTTACCCTGCGGGTTACAGATGCGGATCTCCTTCTTTAATTCCGGCTCGTAGACTTCCGCACCCGAGCAGCTGTGGCGGGTACTGGACTCATACCGGTAAGGTTTGCTCCAGGCCGAATAGTCCCCCTCCAGCAGCCAGGCCGCTGTAAAGACCAAGAACATGGCACCCGGCAGGCTGCAAATAAAGAAGCCGAGGTAGATTTTCACCGCGTCAGCAAGGCGCTTACCTTTCAGTCTCCCCTTTCTGATGAAATAGACCATCGGCACCAGCGCCAGCAGCAACGCCCCACAGGCAAGGTACTGCTCCCCGCGGTTCGAAAGGTATGTCACGCGGTAAATGTTGACTGACCAGACCACAAAACCCGATATCAGTACTATCCCGCCCGCGATAAGAGGGATCCAAAAGGAAAAATGCGCTTTTTTCATGGGGGACTCGTCCTTCTCATTCTTGCCGGGTCAGAAGGTCAATCATTGCCCGGGTGGCTGCCGACTGACGTCGGTGCGGTGCGAACAGCACGGAGAAAGGTCGCGACCGTCCCCGGAGTTGTGGCAACACCTCAACTAACTGGCCACGCTGTATTCTGTCCTGGACGATAAATTCATAGCTCTGGCAGATCCCCATCCCCTGCTCCGCGAGCGAAACCACGCCGAGTACATCGTCTGATATTTCGATGGTTGACCCCGGCAACCAGTCAATATCGCGCCCTTCATCCCGAAATACCCAGGGGGCAATGCGACCGGTACGCGGCATGATAAACGGCAGGCACTGATGGCGCTGCAACTCCTCCAGCGTCTGAGGTTTCCCTCTTCGATGCAGGTAGTCCGGGGAAGCGACCAGAAGCAATGCCGCGTCTTCCAGCTTTCGCCCCACAAGCCCGCTGTCAGGCAACTGTCCCAGACGGATCGTCAGATCGAACCCCTCCGCGATCAGGTCAACGTTGCGATTGGTAATGTTCAATTCAACCTGAACGCGCGGGTAGTGTTGGGTAAAGCGTGCCAGCAGCGGCGGCAGGCGGTAGTGGGCATAGGTCGTCGGGACACTCATTTTCACGCGACCGGTCAGATCCCCCTCCTGACCCCGGCCAACGCGTTCGGCGTCATCGAGCAGAGAAAACGCGGAGCGCGCCTGCTCAAGATAGACGCGCCCTGCTTCAGTCGGCCCCACCCGGCGGGTCGTGCGCTGTAACAGCTGCCTTCCAAGACGCGCTTCCAGGCGGGTGACCGCGCGACTCAGTACCGAAGGAGTGGTTGAAAGGGCAACCGCTGCGGCAGTAAAAGAGCCATGTTCAACAACAGCAATGAAGACTTCAACGTCTCCGAGGTAATCGAATTTTCGGCTCATTTTGCTCTCTCAGGAACAAATCTTTTTCAATTTGGCTAATTTATCTCCCGTTGGGCGATGAGTAAAGTGGCCTACATTCATCACCTGAACGTGCCACCGGAGACTTTCAATGTTCAACCGCCCCCTTATTCTGCCCGCCATCGCATTGGCGGCATTGTTTACTTTCCCGAGTGTAGTCAACGCGGCGAATAACCCGCCTCTGGAGCGCTGGCGAAGCTACGCCGGCGTGAGCTGGGATTCCGCTCAAGACGGAAAGATACCGGCGACGTTTTCCGGTTCGGTCAATGTCCCTATTGCGGGTATCCACTTTGATGCAATGGACCGGGCCTTTGTCAGCACGCCCCGGCTGGTTTCAGCTGCGGCTCCCGCGACATTAAGCATTCTTGATACCACTGCGCAGTCTGGCCCTGCCCGCCTGACGGCGTTTCCCTCCCGCGAGGGGAATGCGGTAAACACCGATCCTGCTAAGAGCCTGCGCAACGTGCTCGGTTTTTATGTTGACCGTAAAAACGGCTGGCTATGGGCGCTGGACATGGGGTTTGTTGCAGGCGAAACAGAATCCCCCGTGGGGGCGCAGAAACTGCTTGTACTGGATCTCCACTCTGGCCGCACCATCAAACGTATCGCCCTGGATGGCGTAGCGGACCGCAAGGCCAGCTTCCTTAATGATGTGGTGGTCGATGAGAACCGCCGTGTCGCCTATATCTCCGACAGCGGCTCGCGGAGTGCGCCGGAAAACCGTGTGGGCGTGATTGTCGTGGACTTCGCCACCGGTAGGGCACGACGCGTACTCGATCGTCACCCTGCGCTGCAGATTGAACCTGGCGTTAACGTTGTCTCGCACGGGGCTGAAGTATGGCCGGGTAAACCATTGCTGATTGGCATCAATGGCATTGCACTTTCTCCCGATGCGAACACGCTGTACTGGACAGTGACAACCGGCACGCGTGCGTATGCGGTACCGACCGCAATACTCAGACAGCCAGCTTCAACCGATGTGCAAATCGCCGAACAGATCCGCGATCTGGGCAGAGTGGGAGGCAACACCGACGGTATGGTGACAGATGAAAAAGGTAACCTCTACATTACCGATGTCACACGCAATGGTATCGTCAGATACGACCCTAAGACCCTTTCCATGTCGCTGATTGCGGCAAGCGAAGAGGTGCGCTGGCCAGACACGCCGGCAATCCGTCCGAACGGAGACCTTGTATTTACCTCGAGTCGCCTCAGTGACCACTTCGCGGGAGCCGTTAAACCGGGAGAGGAACGCTATGATTTGTGGCGCTTGCGTCTCGATGCTTTACAAAAATAAGGGCAAATAAACCAGGAGCCCAGCATATGGGGGCTCCTGATTTTACACGATCTTATTTCCTTAAAGGCTGAACGTGGTGTCTTCCCCCTGCTCAGGAAGAAGCGGTTAACATTGCGCTCCTGGATATTCCGTGAGCCGCATTTTACTTCACGCTTCACCGAAGTAACGCACGTTTGCACAACGTAGACTGGGCCTTCGTTAATCAGAGGATGATAAAATGAAAATCCAGCAGGTCGATTTTGCTTCTTTATATTTTGGTACACCGGTCGCCATTATCTCCAGCCAAAATCCTGACGGTTCAACCAACCTGAGCCCGGTCTCCTCGTGGTGGATCCTTGACCGGAATATCGTATTCGGGCTTGGCACCTCCGGAAAGTGTTATGAAAATATCACGGGCAACCCCGATATTGTTCTGAACATTCCGGACAGCAGGCTCTGGCCGAATATTGAAGCTATCGCAAATAAAACGGGAAAAGCATCCCCACCGGAATGGAAGAAAAAGATGGGATATGTTTTTGAACCGGATAAGTTTAGCTGCGGAAATTTCCATAAAGAAAAGGCAGTAACGATTAACTCATTGAGAATTAAAGAGTGTCCTGTACAAATAGAGGCTCGGGTTTGCGGTATAGCGCCCCTGACAGGTTCACAGGGGAACCTGGTGTCCGTTGATGCCGCGATAACCTGCGTCCACGTTTCTGAGGCATTATTAATTCGTACTCAGAGAGGGGTGAAATTTAACGTGGAGAAATGGAATCCCCTCTATTACCTGTTTCGCCACTATTTCACGCTGGGTAATCGACTCGGTCAAAATTTCCGACACGATGAGTAACCCGGTCTTTTTGACTGCGGAAAGGTTTAAACTTTTCGTGATATTCTTTCTTTACTCCCCTTAGTTCCTATACTCGATCCATATTCGCCACTGTATTAACACCTGTCACGCGCAATACGTTGCGCATGACAGGTGAAGATATTTTGTTCCGGAAAAACGTCTATGTCGAAACTGGATTTGAGGTCCAAAAAAACCTGGGGGGCGCTGGCAGCTATCGCCGTTGTCGCCGGTACGCTGGCTTCTGCTTTTGCATGGACGGCGGGCTGGTTTGGGTCACGCACGGTCAGCCAGGCACTGGTGGGTGAAACACCGAAACCCTTCCCGCCAGGTTTTCGTCGCGCGCATGGAAAAGGCATCTGCTTTACCGGCACCTTTACGCCAAACGGCTCGGCGGATTCTCTTTCAACCTCCCGCCTCTTCTCACAGCAGGAAGTGCCCGTGGTGGGCCGATTCTCTATTGGTACCGGCGATCCGCATGCCCCGGATAGTACGACCAAAACCCTGAGTATGGCGCTGCTGCTGAAGACAGATGACAAGCAACAATGGCGAATGGCGATGAACAACGAGCCTTTCTTCGCCACCCACAGCCCGGAAGGTTTTCTGGCCTTGCGAAAAGCCACTGCTGTTGATGCAGCTACCGGAAAACCGGACCCGCAGCGTCTCAAAGACTTTTTAAAAGCGTACCCGGAGGCGGAGAAATACCTTAAATGGGCGACACAAAAACCCGCGCCCGGCAGCTTCGCGGGCGCGACGTTTTACAGCATTAACGCCTTTTACCTTGTGAACGCGCAGGGGGATCGTCAAGCCGTTCGCTGGATGATGCGTCCGCACGAGCCTTTCCTTTCGATGAGCGCTGAACAACGACAGAAAGCCGATGACAACTTCCTGTTTGAAAACCTGCGTCAGCGTCTGGCGCAGAAGCCACTCTACTGGGATTACGTTTTGCAGCTCGCACAGCCGGGCGATCCGGTGGATGATCCTTCCCAGCCATGGCCGGAGGATCGCAAGCAGATGGTGGCCGGCACGCTGGAAGTGACGCGGGTCGAAGCACAATCCACAGGCGCGTGCCGCGACGTTAACTTTGATCCTTCTGTCGTTCCTGCAGGCGTTGCGGTGTCTGATGATCCCATCTTAAACGCCCGCTCCGCAGCCTACTCCCACTCTTTCAGTCGCCGCGAGCGGGAAATCGGCTACGGCAAGGCCACTGAAGCCGTGCAAAAGCAGGAGGTAAAATGAGCCCGAATAAAAATATACGAGAGCACGCGCCGCAGCATTTCAATATCCTGGCGCGAAGCCTGCACTGGCTGATGGCGGGGATGATCCTGGCGATGCTTTTCATCGGTGCCGCGATGATGACGTCGTTACATCACCGGATTTGGTTAATCGACCTGCACCGGCCGCTGGGTATCGCCATTTTACTGTTGGCAGTGGTGCGTCTGGTCAACCGGCTCCTTAGCCGGACGCCTCCACTACCTCCCGATTTGCCCGTCTGGCAGGTGCTTGCCGCAAAGGCATCACATTGGATGTTGTATGGGTTAATGCTGGCAATGCCGCTGCTGGGCTGGGCGCAACTGTCGGCAGCGGGCCTGCCGATTGTGATGTTTGATGGCGTCAACCTGCCGGCGATTGTCCCGACCAGCCCAGCGCTGTATGCCTGGTGTCACGACGCCCATAGCCTTCTGGCAAAGTTGCTTTTTGCTGTGGTGCTGGTCCATCTCTCTGCCGCACTCGTTCATGCGTGGATCTACCGGGACGAAGTGTTTTCCAGCATGGCGAGAGGGGGTAAGTCGGCGTCAACCATCCAGGATGACCTGAAGTAAGTAAAGCGATGCGGGACAAGCACAATCGGAATGTTCGAGTCCTCACATATCATCGTCATCCTGAAGCTACAGACACAACCAGGACGCGTATTTAGTCTCCAGATTCGCGCCCCAAAAAGCCACGGACATCCAAAAATTGTCGTGGAAGTTAATATCAATCAATTAAAGCGATTATTTTTTAAACAGAAGAGCATTTGTGCCCATAATTTTAGCTTTTATCAAAAAGTTAAGCGTCGCTCGAGTATCAAACTCTCTGTCATCCGCAACGCCTAACTCATTGATTAAAATGAGTTTACCTCAACAAAAACGATAAAACCCCTTACTCCCCAACAAAATATATCAACTCGTGTGATATCTAAATTATAATTCTTATACTTATGTTAAAAAGGTGGAGGTCAAAATGCGATTAACCCTACTGCTGTTATGCTGTCTCGTACAAAGTGTAACCTGGGCTGGCGAACTGCCAAAACCAGTTGGTAAACCCATTTTAACGATTTACGGTAATATAGAAAATACCAATGAAAATGGAAAAGCAGTGTTTGATCTCGCCAGCCTTGAAAAACTGGGTGTGGTGAGTTTTGAGACGACATCTCCCTGGTATAACGGTCGCACGAAGTTTGAGGGTGTTCCCATGAATAAACTCATGGATTATGTGGTGCGAAGGGAACTAATGTTAATGTTATTGCGCTCAATGATTACTCTACCGTGATCCCTCTCAGCGACTTTAAAAAATACAACGCCATACTTGCCTTAAAGATCAATGGCGAATATATGCGCATTCGCGATAAAGGCCCATCATTCATTGTATACCCCTATGACAGTCTTCCTGAGTTGAATAATCAAATTTATTACTCGCGTTCAGCATGGCAGGTTAGCAAAATGAAGATTGAGTAGTCGTTCAGGAGAACATAATGAACAGGATACTGGTTGGTATCATTTTTTCTCTTTTTATCACGACAGGATATATTGCATTTCTTGTTTACGATCGAGAGCAGGAATTGCAAAAACTGACTCAATACACTGAGTCCTGGTCCGTGGCACAACTGGTATCAGAGTATTACCGTTTTGAATCATGGCTTGGTCTATACGCAACCGATACCGATGACGTTACGATAGACCAGGTCCGCATGCGTCTTGAAATTATGCTAAGCCAGAGCGATTTAATGAAAGGGGGAGATTTAGGTCGCTATATTGACAGCGATAAAGCGCATCAGGAACTCGCTTTTCGCTTAGGGAAGGTGCGAATAAGCAGGTCATTTCTTCCCAAGCTGACTCGCTGATTAAAATTTCGCGGATCTGGGCCGATTTTTTTCCCGCAAACACATCGAATCA
>NZ_JBLKCZ010000046.1:0-12733 GCF_047530595.1 Enterobacter sp. 01-M-02-SI-ECC
CAAGCTAGAACTGCCGATCAACGGCGGTGGCCGCGCCGCTATCGTGCTGTCGGGTTCGCCACTGTTTAACGGCGGTGCCGCGTCTGGCGAATCGGAAATACGCCGTTGGTTGCTGGAAGACGACCTGATTGAAGCCATTGTAGCTCTGCCAACGGAGCTGTTCTTCCGAACCAATATCGCCACCTACCTGTGGATTCTGTCCAACAAGAAGCCGCAGGAGCGCAAAGGCAAGGTGCAGTTGATTAACGCCACCGACCTTTGGACTTCAATCCGCAACGAGGGCAACAAACGCCGTATTGTCAGCGATGAGCAGCGCCGCCAGATTCTGGACATCTACGCCACAGGCGAAAGCGGAGCGCTTTCCCGGATGCTTGACTACCGTACCTTTGGCTACCGTCGTATCAGGGTTCTGCGCCCGCTGCGCATGACCCTGGAGCTGGATAAGGTGGGCATGGATCGGCTGGAAGCCGAAGCTGCCTGGGAAAAGCTCTCTGATGCGCATCAGACATTCTGGCGTGAAGCCCTCAAGCCGCTGATCGGGCAAACGCAGCCCTATAGCTGGGCAGAAACCTTTGTTAAGAACTCGATCAAGTCCGACGAAGCTAAGCAGCTCAAGGTCAAATCCAGCAAAACATTGATCACCGCGCTGATCAACGCCTTTGGTCACAAAGACCCGAAAGCCGAGCCAGTCACGGATTCCAACGGCGAGCTGGTGCCAGACACAGATTTAACTGATTACGAGAACGTCCCCTATCTGGATGACATCGACGACTACTTTGCTCGCGAAGTGCTTCCTCATGTGCCGGATGCCTGGCTGGATGAGAGTTTTACCGATGCCAGGGATGGTCAATTGGGCCGCGTTGGCTATGAGATCAACTTCAACCGCTTCTTCTACCAGTACCAGCCGCCGCGCAAGCTGCAAGATATTGATGAAGACCTGAAGCAAGTAGAAGCCGAGATTGCCGCGCTACTGGCGGAGGTGGCCAGCGAATGAGCCAGTACAGAGCATATCCCGCATATAAGGATTCCGGTATTGAGTGGATTGGGCAGGTGCCGGAGCATTGGAAGGTAGCGAGAGTCAAGCGACTGGCGTCATTGCGCAATGAACGACGAAATGATGTATCTACTGATACCATTTATATCGGACTTGAGGATGTAGAAGCAGGATCAGGGCAGTACAAGCCAACGAATGGAAGCTCCCGTCAATCAGAAGATTCAACTGTAGGCATCTTTTATGAAGGGGATGTCCTGTACGGTAAGCTGCGTCCATATTTGCGAAAAGCCATTATTTCAGAGATGGCAGGGTGCTGCTCAACAGAATTTTTGGTTCTGAGGGCTGAAAAAACAGAACCCAGATGGCTGCAAGAATGGCTTTTAACTCCTGATGTAACGCATCAAATAGAGTCAGGATGCGAGGGAGCGAAAATGCCTCGTGCAGATTGGGGGCATATCGGTTCAATTGAAGTTGTATAGCAAGCGAAAATACTAACCTCCCTCGACCGCGAAACCGCCCGCATTGATGCGCTTATCGAGAAGAAAACCCGCTTTATCGAGCTACTGAAGGAAAAGCGCCAGGCGCTGATTACCCATGCTGTCACCAAGGGACTAGACCGCAACGCCAAGATGAAGGACTCCGGCATTGAGTGGATTGGGCAGGTGCCGGAGCACTGGGAGGCGACAAAACTAAAGCATGTTGCTGCATTCTCTGGTGGTGGTACGCCATCAAAAGAAAATCCAGACTATTGGAACGGCTGCATCCCTTGGGTCTCTCCAAAGGATATGAAACATGAGGTGATTACCGATTCTATAGATCATATAACTACCAAAGGACTGGAAAATAGTGCCACGAAACTGATTGACTCGGGAGCGGTGTTGCTGGTTGCTAGATCAGGTATTCTTCGTCACACGATACCGGTTGGGATCAATAATGTTCCTGTTAGCTTAAATCAGGACATGAAAGCATTGAGCCTTGATGAAACTAGGGTTAGACCCCGGTTTATACTTCGGTGGGTACAGGGGCTTAACCGCTCGTTGCTTGGGATATGGGCAAAAGAAGGAGCTACTGTTGAAAGCTTAGAGCATGAATATGTAGCGAACACTCGTCTACCTCTTCCAGATCTGAAGGAGCAAGATGCCATTCTAGCCACCCTCGACCTTGAAACCGCCCGCATTGATGCTCTGATTAGCAAGTCGGAACAAAGTATCATCCTGCTCAAAGAACGCCGCGCCGCCTTTATCACCGCCGCTGTCACAGGCCAGATTGATTTGCGAGGAAAACAATAAATGCAATCAGCAGCACATCAGGAAAAACACTTCCAGCAATACATCATCGACCGGTTGGTAGAGCAGGGCTGGAAGCTGGGTGATTCCAAGTTCTACGACACCGAGCGGGCGGTGTACCCCGAAGACCTGGAAAGCTGGATTAAAACCAGCGGCCAGCAGGAAAAATGGGACAAGCTGGAACGGCTCAACGGGGCCAAAACCCTTGAAGTGCTGATGGATCGCCTGGATAAAGCACTGGAGAAACAAGGCACCATGCAGGTGTTGCGCCAGGGTTTTTCCATTGCCGGTTGCGGCCTGATCGAGATGACCGAGGCCGCACCGGAAGACAAGCGCAATGCAGCAGTCATTGAGCGTTACCAGGCCAATATCCTGCGCGTGGTGCCGGAACTGAAGTATCACCCGGCCCGTGAATTTGCCATTGATCTGGTGCTGTTTATCAACGGTCTGCCGGTGGCAACCGTCGAACTGAAGACCGACTTCACCCAGTCCTGCGAAGCGGCCATGGATCAGTACCGCAATGATCGTCTGCCGTATGACGCCAAGACCAAACGCCGGGAGCCATTGCTGACCTTCAAGCGCGGGGCGGTGGTGCATTTCGCCATGTCCGACTCTGAAATCATGATGGCGACCAAGCTGGATGGAGAAAACACCTTTTTCCTGCCGTTCAATAAGGGGCGAAAGGACGAAAGCGGCACGGTACATGCGGGTAACCCGCCAGGTGAAATTAAGGCCGATGGTACCCAGGAATACCCGGTAGCCTACTTCTGGGAGGCGGTCTGCCAGCCGGATGCCTGGCTGCGGATTTTCCATAGTTTTGTCTACGTCGAGAAAAAGGACGTGGTGGATATTCAGGGCAACTGGTCGAAGAAAGAAACTCTGATTTTCCCGCGCTTCCACCAATGGACGGCAGTGAACCAGATGCTGGCCGATGCCCGCGAAAACGGCGCAGGCATGACCTACCTGTGTGACCACAGCGCCGGTTCCGGCAAGACCAGCACCATTTCCTGGACGGCTCATGACTTGGTGAAACTGCGCGAAGATAACGGCGACGCGGTATTTAACAGCGTGATCATTGTAACCGACCGTAATGTGCTGGACGGCCAGCTTCAGGACGCGGTGAAACAGATTGACCATCAGTTTGGGGTGATCGCCGCCATTGACCGGCAAAAGTCATCCAAGTCCAAGAGCAAGCAGCTCTCGGAAGCCTTGTTGTCTGGCACGCCGATTGTGGTGGTCACGATCCAGACCTTCCCCTACGCGATGGAAGCCATCATCACTGACAAGGCCCTGAAAGGGAAAAACTTTGCTGTGATCATTGATGAGGCGCATAACTCGCAGACAGGCTCTACCGCCGCTAAGCTGCAAGCCGCGCTGGGGATGAGCGGACAAGGCAAGATGTCCACCATGACGGTGGATGAACTGCTGGAGCAACTGCAAAAGTCCCGCGCCCGCCCGGACAATATCAGCTACTTCGCCTTTACCGGCACGCCCAAACACTCCACTTTGATGCTGTTCGGTCGCCCGACAGATCCAAGCCAACCGATCTCGGACGATAACCCGCCGCAAGCCTTCCACCTGTACACCATGCGCCAGGCCATTGAGGAGAAATTCATTCTCGATGTGTTGAACGGCTATGTACCCTACAAAACAGCCTTCAACCTTTCCAAGCAGCTTGAAGACAGCAAGCGGGTAAGCGGCAAGGCCGCCAAACGCGCCCTGGCACAGTGGATGTCATTGCACCCCACCAATGTGACCCAGAAGGTACAGTTTATCGTTGAGCACTTCACCAAGAACGTCGCCCACCGGCTGGATGGCAAGGCCAAGGCGATGGTCGTGACCAGCTCCCGTGCCGCTGCCATTCGCTACAAGAAGGCGTTTGACCGCTATATCGAGCAGCACAGCGAGTACGGCTTTATTCATTCACTGGTGGCCTTCTCCGGCAAGATGACCGGTAAGCAGGTGATGCACCAGGATGACAGCGAGTTTAAGGACGATGTGTTTATCGTCGATGAGAACGAGGAGTTCACCGAGCAGAGCATGAACCCGGATGTCCACGGGCAGGATTTGCGCTTTGCCTTTGACCGCCCAGAATACCGGGTAATGTTGGTGGCCGACAAGTTCCAGACCGGCTTTGACCAGCCCAAACTGGTCGCCATGTATGTGGACAAGAAAATCGCCAACCATGTGGAGATTGTGCAGACCTTCGCCCGCCTGAACCGGACGGCGCCTGGGAAAGATGAAGTCTTTATCATCGACTTCGTGAACGACCCGGAGAACGTGCGCAAGGCCTTTGCCACCTATGACAAGGGCGCTCACATCAGCGAAGTGCAAGACCTCAATGTGGTCTACGAGATCAAGGAGCGACTGGACGAGCACGGCCTGTACGACGAGAAGGACTTGGCCGCGTTCAAGGAAGCCCGCTTCAAGACCATACGTGACATCACCCATACTAAATCGCCACAGCACAAGGCGCTGTATACCGCTACAGCTGGAGCGACGGCCTTGTATAACGACAAGTTGAAAATGTTGCGCGATGGCATGGCAACCTGGGAAGCAGCGTTTGAGAAGGCCCGCGCCAAGGGTGACGAGGCGGGTATGAAGTCTGCCGATCACCACCAGGATGAGTATGCCGAGCAAATCAAGGCGTTGATGGGCTTCAAGTCGGACCTGGGGCGCTTCTGCCGTACCTATTCCTATATCGCCCAACTGATTGATTTTGGCGACCCGGAGTTGGAAAACTTTGCCGCTTTCGCCAAGCTGTTGCAAAAGCGCCTTCAGCACGAAGCACCGGAAACCGTGGACTTGACAGGCCTGGTGCTTACTGGCTTTGACATCAATGCTCGACCCGATGACGTAGAAGACGAAGGCAAAACCCCGGTATTGCAACCAGCAGGTGCAGGCGGTGGTGGCGCGGTAGGCGACAAGCCTAAATTCGTCAAAGAAATTATCGAGAGGCTCAACAGCCTGTTTGGTGAGGCGACGCCGATACAGGATCAGGTGGCTTTCGTTAATCAGATTTCAGCGATTACCGGTGAAAGCGATGTCGTCATGGCTCAGGTGGAAAGCAACACCCGTGAGCAGGCTATGAAAGGCAACCTCCCCGGTGCTGTTCAGCAAGCGGTTGTTCGTGCTTTGTCCAGTCATCAGAAGCTGGCAACCCAGGTGCTCAAGTCTGACCGTCAGGGCATGACCGCATTGGTTGATATGGTGTATGACCTGCTGCGCGAAGGCAAAGACATCGATCTGGGTATGGATTAAGCCGATGCTTGACCTGCTGAATCTGCCAGGCATCAAGCCGGTCGATATGCGCCACGAGGGCAAGTGCCTTGTGATAGTTGCTGAGCCGGTAACGGTCGAGGTGCCGTTATGTGGGGACTGCAACATCCCTATGCACAGACACGGTACGCGCAAAAACAAGTTCATGGACACGCCGTTGTACATGGAGCCCGTCCGCCTTGAAGTTCAGCGCCCGCGCTTTCGCTGTGAGTCGTGCGGAAAAATGTCCATGCCGGAGTTGAGTTTTCTGGATGACAAACGCCGAGCCACCAAACGGCTGGTCGATGTTATTCGGCAACAGTGCCTGGGAACCACCTTCCATGCTTTAGCCGAGCAAACCGGTGTGGCAGTGAACACCGTCAAGAACATCGCTCACGATCTCATTGAGGAACTCTCCCAAACCGTTCGTTACGAAACCCCGGTCATCATGGGTATTGACGAAGTGAACCTTGCCGGCGGGTATCGCTGTGTAATCACCAATCTGGCAACCAACAACGTCTTTGATATGTTGGAGCATCGTACTCAAGAGCACCTGAAGCCCTTCTTCAAGGATTTGCCGGATGCTGACAAAGTGGAATGGGTCTGTACGGATATGTGGCGACCCTTCAAGCGTTCCTTTGCTCAGTATCTGCCCAACGCCAAACTGGTGATCGACAAGTTCCATGTCGTCAAGATGGCCTCTGAAGCCTTGGAAGCGGAGCGCAAGAACTATCAGGCACAGTTAAGCAAAGAAGATCGCATTTACGTCAAAAAGTCCATTCGCTGGCTCACCCTGAAGCGACCCGGCAACCTGACGCCCGCAGAGCAAAAGGCGCTGGAGGTTATAAAGCAGGCGATCCCAGCACTTGCCATGGCCTATGACTTCAAGGAAGCCTTCTTCTGCATCTACGACGAACCCGATAAGCAGAGCGCTCAGAACGCCTTTGAGGCTTGGGAGAACAGCCTGCCGCCTTATGGCATGGAGCCTTTCAAAAAACTGGTAAAAACGGTACACAACCATTACGACGACATCTTTGCCTACTGGGATGCGCCGTTCTCAATCACCAATGGCTATACCGAAGGGCTCAACGGCTTGATCAAGATGTCCAACCGGTTAGGTCGGGGTTATAGCTATGAGATCATGCGTGCAAAGACGTTGTACTCCAAAGAAGCCCGCAAGGTTGGCAGTGGTATTCGAGCAGGACGAGGCAAGGTCGAGTATGGACCGCACATTCCGACATTGTTGAAGCAGGCAGAAGGTGGAGAGTTGGATTAACGCGAGAGAGGGCGCGTCTGAGAATCCAACCAATGTTAGATTTTCGCAGGGTGGTGAAAAACAGAAAAATCCAACCAGAAGCAGCTTTTTGTCCGACTAAGAGTCTAGGGTTAGAATGGATGGATTCCAACCCTAGAATGCAAATAGCCCCCGAAAACCAGGTGCTGCACCGGGTAGCGTTGCGCACGGATGATATTGACCAGACGCATGCAGAGTTGCGCAGTCAAGGGTTACAGGTCTCGCCAATTGTTAACGGCCAGCGCAACGACCCGCAAGGAAACGTCATTAGCTGGCGTATTTTTACCATTGATGGGGATTTTAACGGCCTGCCGTATCCCTTTGTTCTGCAATGGGGAGAAGATGATAACGCACGGCTAACGCGGCTACGCGCTCAGGGGCTCGACAAGCCGCATCCGGCAGGCGAAGTGACATTACAGAGCGCCATTTTTGAGGTGCAGGATCCGCAGGCCGCGCGTGAGCACTGGCACGCGTTGTTCGGTTTTAATGAACTGTCTGAAGGTCTGTCCGCAGGACAGCAGCGCTTTCTCTTTCGTCAGGGGGAGGCCAATCGATTAGTCGAACTGGTTTTTAACGCCTCTGATCCGTCGCTGAAAGGCCAGCGTTTTCGCGTCGGTCGCGGTGAATATCGCTTTCAATAAGGCGTTGCCGCTCATGGCAAATGTACATTTTATTGGTGCCGGCCAAATGGCGGAAGCCATTATCCACGCCCCGCTGGCGGCGAAAACATGCAATAGCCCGTCACGGTGAAAGCACGTCCACTTCCTTCAGGCCGCCATTGATGCGAAAAGCGACGCGTTGCGGGTGATTCACCGAGACCAGATACTCAATCGGCTGATGCTGGCTATCGTAAATCACACCACGGTAGACCAGCGCCGGGCTCTCTGGTTTCGCCTGCAACAGTTGATGCTCCTCTTCGCTCATCGCCGCTGCCCGGATGGTTCCTTCATCGTACACATCGTGAATAGCGTAACGTTCAGCCAGCAGGCGATAAAGCGACCCTTCTTTTTCTAACATATCAGCGCTCAAATCCGCGACACGGGCTTGAGGTAAGTAACTGGTTTCGATGCAGAAAGGGTGTCCATCAGCCAGGCGCAGGCGTTTGATCATGACTAAAGGATCGCCCTCTTCAATGTGCAGTAGCCGTGCAATGCGGGCGCTGGCCGCGGAAATATGGAAGTAGATCAACTGGCTGCTGGGCACTGCGCCATTCAATTCAAGAATTTTACTGATGCCCAGCGCAGGCTGTAGCGGGCGTTCAATCGCCGTATCGACCAACCAGGTTCCCTGATTCCCCCGTCTTTCCAGCACGCCTTCGTCAATCAATTCAGTGATGATTTTTCGCACTGTCACACGGCTGATACCCAACACCTCGCTTAATTCGCGCTCTGCGGGGATCTGATCGCCGCTGTTGAAATCGGGTGAATTGAGCATTCCGAGTAGTTTTTTGCGCGCGTCGAGATAGCTCCTGCGCGGCCTTCTGGTCTGTTTTACTGGGCTGGTCATGGTCTGTTTTGTGTCGGTTATGGAAAGCAAAAAATAGGAAATCAATCAGTTGATTATACAAAATAAAATCATTTATATCGGTATGGCGTGACACTAAGAATAACATACCACGACAATTTTTTTGGTTATTATTCGCGAATTATTGTTGCTATATCCGCCAGATCGAGCGTATATCAATCTTCGTGGTATATTTTTTGGTATGTTTAAACCTTGGGGGGAACAGCTATGAAAATTAAAAAAGCCATCGCCGGGCTTGCTTCAGCGATAGCCATGTTAGGCTGCATTCACACGTCGGCGGCGGCGGATCAGCTGCGTTTCGGTATCGACCCGACCTTCCCACCGTTTGAATCGAAAAATGCCAATGGTCAGCTCATCGGTTTCGATATCGACCTTGGTAATGCGATTTGCGCGGAGATGAAAGTGCAATGCTCCTGGGTACAGAACAGCTTCGACGGGCTTATTCCGGCACTTCAGGCAAAGAAATTTGATGCCATTCTTTCTTCTCTGTCGATCACTGATGAACGTAAAAAAGCCATCTCTTTCAGTGACAAACTCTTCAATACTCCCGCATTCCTGGTGACCGCTAAAGGCAGTTCGCTCGCCCCCACGGCGGCATCGCTGAAAGGTAAACGTATTGGCGTCCAGCAGGGTTCGGTATTTGAAAGTTATGCCAACAAATACTGGCGCAACGCGGGCGTTGAGGTGGTTGCTTATCCGGATGCGGAATCGGTCTATGCCGATCTGATTAATGGCCGCCTTGATGGCACGCTCGATGATGCGGTGGTGATCACTGAAGCGCTGTTGAGCAAACCCCAGGGCCAAAAGTTCACGCTAATCCAGCCGCAAGTCAAAGATGATGAGATCTTTGGGCCCGGCACCGGGATCGGGTTACGGCAGGATGATATAGATTTACAGGCCCGTTTTAACAAGGCGATCGCCGCGATTCGCGCCAACGGCACCTATGATCGTTTAGCGAAAAAATACTTCAATTTCAATATCTACGGTGATTAACCCCATGCAGACCCAACCCATCATTACCTCCCTGATGAGCAGCCAT
Organism: Enterobacter sp. 01-M-02-SI-ECC; assembly: GCF_047530595.1. NCBI lineage: Bacteria > Pseudomonadati > Pseudomonadota > Gammaproteobacteria > Enterobacterales > Enterobacteriaceae > Enterobacter > Enterobacter sp. 01-M-02-SI-ECC. Next base: position 9,396 of record NZ_JBLKCZ010000046.1, read on the forward strand.
TTTCAGGATAAGCCGCTGCGTCAGGTTTTCCTGGTCGCTTGCGGTGGCTCGCTGGTCGATATGTATCCTGCTCATTATTTCCTCAATGAGCAGAGTGAAAATCTGCGCTCATGGATGATGACTGCCAATGAATTTGTGCATGCTGCACCGCGCGCGTTAGGTGCCTCGTCACTCGTGATTGTCTGTTCGCATGGTGGCAACACGCCAGAGTCTGTGGCTGCGGCTCAACTGGCAAAAAACCGTGGTGCCGCCACTATCACGCTTACGCACAATGCGGAAGCGGAACTGCTGCAATGGGCCGACCATAACCTGTTATATAAATGGGGTGATGATACGCTGGTCACCGAAAACCCGATGGCGCTGATCCTCAGCCTGTGCATGGATACGCTGTATCAGGTGGAAGATTTTGCCGAATGGCAGGCTTTCCAGCATGGCTTTGCGCAAATCGATACGGTGATCCGCCAGGCCCGCGCTAAGGTGGTAACCCGTTGCGCCGCGTTCGCAGAACGCTATCAGCATGAGTCCCTGTTCTATGTGCTTTCGAGTGGCGCCTCATACGGGCATGCCTATGGATTCGCCATCTGCTCACTGATGGAAATGCAGCGTCTCGATGCCGCTTCTATTCACAGCGGCGAGTTCTTTCATGGCCCATTTGAAGTCACCGATAATCACGTACCCTTTATCCTCCTGATGAATGAAGGCCGCACACGTGCTCTGGATCAGCGTGCGCAGGCGTTCCTGAATCGTTATAACGACAAAACAGAGGTTGTGGACGCCCGCGAGTTGGGCCTGAATGCGCTGCCTGCATCAGTGGTGGACTACTTTAACCCGGTGCTGTTTTACAGCATCATGTGCGACTACCGTGCGGCACTGGCTGATATCCGCCAGCATCCGCTCTCAACCCGCCGCTATATGGGCGTGGTGGATTACTAAGGGCGGCGATCAATGAAAGTCATTGGCATAGGCGACAACGTTGTCGATAAATATGAACACCGGCGTGTACGGTATCCTGGAGGCAACGCGCTCAATTTCAGCGTGTATGCGGCGATGCTGGATGCATCGGCTGCCTATCTGGGCATTTTTGGTAACGATGCGGCGGCTGACCATGTGATGCGTGCGCTGGCAAAGTTCGGCATCGATATACGCCATTGCCGTCAGGTTGCGGGTGAAAATGGCTATGCGCGGCTGACGATTGAACAGGGGGAACGGGTGTTTCTCGGTTCGAATCTCGGCGGTGTGCGCCAGACGGAATCGATGGACTTTATTTTGCAACAGATGGACTGGCTTAATGATTTCTCGCTGATCCACACCAGCAGCTACAGCTATATTGATGCGCAACTACCTGCGCTGGCAACGTTATCCGGATGGCTTTCATATGATTTCTCAGATGATTTTGTCATCGCACAGGCGCTGCCATTATGCCGCTGGCTCGACGCGGCATTTTTCTCCTGTGCGGGATGGTCGCTGGTAGAAACGCGTGAACTTCTGGTGCAGGCGGTGCAGGCAGGCAGCGGTTTGGCGGTCGCGACGCGTGGCGAGCAAGGTGCACTTCTGTTCGATGGTAAAGACTGGTATCAGCAGGAGCCGGAGACGGTAACACCAGTGGATACATTAGGTGCGGGTGATGCGTTTATCACTGCGTTTCTGCTCCATTTACGTCAGCACGGTAATATCACCGCAGCACTGCAGGCTGCTGCGCATTTTGCAGCGAGAATTTGCCTGGTGGACGGCGCCTTCGGCGAAGGCGAAGCTTATTAATCCCGCAGGAATGTCTCCGCTTTTGAGTGGATTCCCCTTCGTTAATGGGAACCGCTCATTCTGCTGTTTTTGCAGCAAAAATGATGGTCCTGCTCAACGAGCAAACTTGATGCCGGCTTCGGTAAGTCTGGCGTTTCGTTAATATTATTTCTGATTGCCGATCTGATGATAAAAGGCGCTGCCACTTATTATTGAAGTATGTAAGTAACTGATTACTTGTGTGTGCTGGTTAATTAAAGGACAATACCCTTAGTAAAGTGGTGGGTTTATCGCCGGGAGCTTACTTCATTAAGGATAAAGCATGCTGATGGATCAGTCTGCATTCACCGGGAAAGGGGTAATGGTGCCAACTTACTGATTTAGTGTATGATGGTGTTTTTGAGGTGCTCCAGTGGCTTCTGTTTCTATCAGCTGTCCCTCCTGTTCAGCTACTGAAGGCGTGGTGCGTAACGGTAAAAGTACTGCCGGACATCAGCGCTATCTCTGCTCTCACTGCCGTAAAACATGGCAGCTACAGTTCACTTACACCGCTTCTCAACCCGGTACGCATCAGAAAATCATTGATATGGCCATGAATGGCGTCGGATGTCGCGCCAGTGCACGCATTATGGGCGTTGGCCTCAACACTGTTTTACGTCACTTAAAAAACTCAGGCCGCAGTCGGTAACCTCGCGCATACAACCGGGCAGTGATGTGATTTTCTGCGCTGAAATGGACGAACAGTGGGGCTACGTCGGTGCTAAATCACGTCAGCGCTGGCTATTTTACGCGTATGACAGGATACGGAGGACGGTTGTGGCGCACGTATTCGGTGAACGCACTCTGGCCACGCTGGAGCGTCTTCTGGGCCTGCTGTCGGCCTTTGAGGTCGTGGTATGGATGACGGATGGCTGGCCGCTTTATGAATCACGCCTGAAGGGAGAACTGCACGTTATCAGCAAGCGATATACGCAGCGCATTGAGCGGCATAACCTGAATCTGAGGCAACATCTGGCAAGGCTGGGCAGGAAGTCACTGTCGTTCTCAAAATCGGTGGAGCTGCATGACAAAGTCATCGGGCATTATCTGAACATAAAACACTATCAGTAAGTTGGAGTCATTACCTAATATCCAACGATATAGTCCGTTATTGCGTGAGCTGCATCGCTGAAGCTTACATAGCCCGTCGCCGGCACCCATTCGTTCTTCAGACTCCTGAAGAAGCGCTCCATTGGGCTGTTATCCCAGCAGTTTCCACGCCGACTCATACTCTGCCTGATCCGGTATCGCCACAGTAACTGCCGGAACTGCCTGCTCGTATAATGGCTGCCTTGATCGCTGAGGAACATCACCCCGACGGGCTTACCACGGGTTTCCCATGCCATTTCCAGTGCTTTCATGGTGAGCCTGCTGTCCGGCGAGAACGACATGGCCCAGCCCACCGGCTTTCTTGCGAACAGGTCGAGAACAACGGCGAGGTACGCCCAGCGCTTACCCGTCCAGAGTAGAGTAAGAGGCAGGGCGTAGTCGGACTATTTCCCTGCCTCTCCTCCCCGAACCGGACGTGCACCTTTCAGCGCATCCGGCTCTCCATTTAAATG
>NZ_JBLKCZ010000047.1:0-12112 GCF_047530595.1 Enterobacter sp. 01-M-02-SI-ECC
GATCGATACCAATAAGCGCAATGTTTTCCATGATGGTTCTCCGAATGAAAGCCTGTCCTCAGCATAGTACTGGGAAGGAGGGAGTGACCATCTCATTAAGTGTGGGAAAGAGGGAAGAGTAAGAACCCCGTTTATCCGACATGTCGGTCATTGAGTGTCGCGGCTCTTTTTCAAAAAGGGCTAATGGATTATGGTGAAAGTAGGTTATCACTGAATTTGAAGGTCTGATTCAGATCTCATCACTATTACCTTCGGAGTTAAAGTAAATGTCTGTTCATAAAATTTCGGCTAGATTTTACGCGAGCCTGAGTGTGGAATGGCCATGCCCGGCATGTGCCCAGAAAACACTGGTTATTGATAAAGAGACTTTCCACGCTAAGTCACTGCTGGAAAGTCGACAAATTCAGAATGAGGATTGGTTTGAACCTGAAATGGATGAGAAGGTTTTCAGCTGTATGGCGCACTGTTCACGGGCAAACTGTAATGAAGTGGTTGTCTGCATTGGTAAGGGAGGCTGGCAGGAGGAATGGGACGATGAAATGAGTAATCGTGATTATGTTGCCTGGTATAAACCAATGAGCTTTGTTCCGACGTTGCATCCATTTGCACTTCCCGGAGAATATCCGGAGGAGATTGCAGGGCCTGTTACAGCTTCTTTTTCTGTCTATCTCAGCCAGCCAGGATCTGCTGCCAATCTAATCAGGATCTCGGTTGAGAGAATGCTGACGGCAATTGGTATTCCTGAACATGGTAATAAAGGGAAGCGTATTTATCTCCATCAACGTATCGAACTCCTCGACGGGCAATATGCCCCCTACAAGGACACGCTGATGGCAATTAAATTCCTGGGTAACGCCGGCAGTCATACCTATGATGAAGTGACCACCGGGGATATCGAAGCGGCATTCGAGATTATGGAGTATGTCGTGAATGACCTCTTTTCCGGTCGTAAGGAGTCGATTGCAGTCCTTACCAGACGGCTGCATGACAAGTTCGGAAATCAGTGAAGTTCCCGGCAGTCCCGCCTCTGGCTTGCGGTTGCTGTACTCTGGAAGGCAGGATAGTTCAGGAGCTGAAGAACTATCCTGACTAATGAAAGCTGAAGTAATGTTGTTTAACCGGACAACATACTAATCCGCAAGATAGTCCGCAGGAGGATATTGATTCGACGTACTTATGCACATATATGTTATGCACTAAGTACAACAAATAAACTCAACGCAACAAAAGTATAAGTACCAGGCATTACTTAAATAAAGAATACTTTTTTAGATACTATTTAAGTAAACGCGTCAACCCTGCGGAGAATTTATTTTTGACTTTCATCAGGCTCTCTGGCATTATAATCAAAAATGATGCACACCCCACTCAACAGTGATTCTGTTGCCGTCTTATTTCGCCTGATGGTGAATGTCAGACCGCAGCCGTGTGCATTACGTGCCGGTTCCGGCATATTGCGATATCTGCACTTAAGTTAAATATTATCTGCACCGCTGACCTGGTTTACTCCATTATTCCGGTGTGCGCCGGAAATGGTCACAGAAGTACAGACCTGACTTATTGTGCCAGGCAAAGCAGTTGCGAGGGGGGATTCTCTTCGTAAGGGACACCTGGAGGGAGTGCTTAGCACGTGACAATCGCTGACGCAATAGCGAAAACGGCGAAAAACAAAGAAAATAACTAAAAATACATGTTGACTATTGACAAACATGCTTATTTCAGGGTAAGATAACCTTATTCTGAACATGACAGAGAATACTGTCATGTGGCCGACAGAGGCCAGGGCAACCCCAGATGAAAAGAATACTATCCGGTTCCCTGTTCTGTTGGCTAAGCCAAGACAGCAGGTACCGGTGCGCCCGGGCCTGCTTTTTTTGTGCCCGAAGAAAATGACGCGATTCTTTATTCCGCTACTGCGGAGATGGATTCGTACACCCTGAAAACACTTAACACTCACGCAGGTGAGTAAGGAGCTGGAGTGAAATAGCTAAATCTGAAATGTATTACGCGGTGACGTTATCACCATTTTTTTCAACCATTTAAAAAGGTTTCTAAATGAAAACTTTGAATGTAGTACCAAGAGTTATTTTATCTAAGGCTAATATAGGAGAAATCTATGCCATTATTTCAGTTCAATATTACAGTAAACAAACATTATGCACCTGTTACGCAACATATCAGTACACGCGCCCACCACCATAATGAAGAGTCTGGTCAGTCCGGGGGGAATGGACGTAAACCTGACAATAACGACGGCAAGAAAGTCACTATCGTCGATGTCATTATGGGGGGCATTTTTGCCACTATCCAGAGTTTCTGGAATACATCAATGATGCAGTGGGTGGTCGGCATTCTACACAGTCTTGGTATGCCTTCAGAATGGACAGGTCTAACAGCAACTTTGATTATCTCAATCGGGGTCAGTGCTTTACCTGTCGCGTTCCGCTGGTTAATGCGTAAGTTGTATTGCTAAGTAAGAAGTATGTCGGGGTATTTGCAGATACCCTGACAAATATAGTAGGGGTTGTTTGATGAAAGATCAACCCCTGTTATTACAAATAGAATACTAATGTAGTTCACTTGTACTACATTATATGTTCTCTTTAATCGCCTTGAGTACCTTCTCTGGCCCGGCTGACTGTGCAAGGTAGAGCCCAGCGCGCAACAACGTCGATACCGTGATATTTTTATGTGTCAGCGCCTGGATCTGTTCAACCAGTTCCTGTGCCAGCACCTTTTCGGCGGGTGTCATGCGTATTGTTTTGGGCGTTTCTCCTGTCGTATTTTTCTTTTTAGCCGCAATATTTGTCAGGCTGCTTTCTTTTCTGGTACGTTCCGGTTTTTCCATTTTTGGTCGAACAAGTTCTTTAGACATTATGCTGCCTCACTGCTGATAATTTCTTCTAGTTCGCGAGCCAGTTTGCCGTAGTCAACTAAAGCCATTGCGCTTTTCTGGTAGTAGTAGAGTGGGAGACAAGCCACCTGCGACTGCACTATTGCCTGATCGGTACGAATCCGGCTCTTTAACAGGCGAGGGGAGATCCTCTCATGTGAAGTCAATGCGGTATCAATATAGGTGTTAATTTTTTTATTGGCACCGTTGTAGTTATTTCGAAACACGCTGAAACGCGAGTAATCTTCCTCAGAGATCTCATCCATGTAGTCCAGCATGATTTCCAGGCCACTGAGCGAAAAACTCCCGCCGTCGACAGGAACAAGCACATGGTCGGCAATGAAAATGGCATTGCCGGTTGCGATGTTGAGCCCAGGTGCGCAGTCAATAATGATGTAATCGTATTCGGCGCGGACTTTCTCAAGATGTCGGCCCAGGATTTTTTCGCGGTGACTGCGTGTAAGTGTCTGTTCGATAATTTTTTCAAACGTCGGGTCGGACGGAATAAGATCAAGGTTAGGGATAGGTACTTCACCGGCCATCGCAGGAATGATGACATCACGGATATCAAATCGGGAATTATTATAGAGATCGCAAATTGTTGGCCCATACATGGAATAGTACTTTTTGCCATTTGCGGTCACTTCTGTCGTATTGGCCTGCTGGTCGGAGTCAATCAGCAGCGTGCGCTTTCCGGATCGGGCATAGTGGACAGCAAGATTTGTCGCTGAACTGGTCTTACCAGGACCGCCTTTGTTGTTCATTATTGCAACTATTCGCGCAGATTTTTCCTGTAGCTTGCTCATCATGACGGCTCCAGATTGAGATTATTAGTCAGGAGTATTTGTAATCCATTTTGCACACTTAAGCAATACAAATGTAATACAAAAAAGCAAAGGCAGGGTCCATTCTGTCAAAAATTGGTTCTTGTGCTGCCAGATGAGGCTTTCTTGATTTTCGACATTCAGGCGCCAGCGTCTGACTCTCGCTCTGACCCTGTAATCAGGGTTCAGTTTGGGAAACGGAAATTTTTGTACATTAAGCGTATTTTTTAACCGAAATACATAGGTTACGCCCTTATATCTTTCCATTGGGCTTCAGTCCCCTCTATGTCTTTTAGACATTATTAACGCATCATCGTTTACTTGTCCGTAAAATAGATCAATAATGCATAAGTTAACTAACTTATGCGGAATCACTTTATGTTTAGAGCTAATGAAGATTCGGAAAAACTGCGCGCCAAGGCATTCGACTACCTGCTAATGAAAGAGAGCTTTCCATGGCGTAAGGACAATAGCGGGTCTAATTCAACTGAGGACAGGAATCGTGCGGAGCACGCTTTGACTGTCATTCATGAAAAGTTTGGGCCTTTTGTTACGTCTTATCCTGAGTGGCATCCGATTATTGCTCTTGGCCGTGATGTGCATAACCATTCAGGAACTCAAACTACGCCCCGCTTCCCGCATCTTGATCACACGAGGTATATGGCAAATGCAATTATTACTTGCCCATATGGCAGCACGGATGAGCTGATTGCTACAGTTAAAACGTCTTACCGGGGGTTAGTTCAGTACCTGAATAGTGATGATGGGCGTTATAGCAGCATGGCTGGCTGGTTACGTATGGCCGCTGATTCCATTGAATTACGTGCTGCGTACATCACTGATGAATTAATCGAATCGTTTGCAGATGGTAATTATGACTACGACGATAGTGATGTTTTCAATGATGTTTCTGACTTAATTCCCCTGTATACACAAGGCGCAGGACCAATACTTATATGGTGGAGTTGGAATAATCACCAACTGGAGCCTGACGGCACAATTTCGCCAGCTATCGCTGTTCCGTTAATGCTTTCCCGTACCTTGGCTGATCTGTCATATGCCGAGTTCTCTGAGTCGTGGGAAGATATGCGCTATCTGCTTCTTGGAAGCCCACATGGTGCCCGTTCCTCGCTATTCCTCAACCAACTGACGGTGAAACAGCTTCGCACGATGTTTAACGGGTTAATGGAATCTGGCGCGTTTGGGCCGTTAAAGCACAAATGACATGGTATGGGATGCAAACTGTCTTGATTTGAGGAGCATCCGTGAAATCCTGACTGATGGACAGGCCTGCAAAAGCGTAAAAAGAGATATGAATAAAAAATGACGGTTCAGAACAGTACTTCAAGCAATTCCCCACGCAGTGAATCAACTGACGTAAGCACCCGGTCAACGCAGGCCAACCTTATACGAACCGAATATACGGAGGTCATTAACGATAGTGACATTCGAAAAATTCTCGCCAAGTTCGTTAAATCGGGAGTCAAAAAAATACCAGGATTCGGTACCGCACTGACGCTGCTGGAGGAAGGTTATACGGAAATAATCGCAATGGAGGAAAAGCAACGGCGTGCCCGCGTCGAAAAGTTCGTTACCGGCATACACCAGAAGCTGCCGGAACTGGCAGATATTTCTTCTGAAGACTTTCTTGCCGTACTCCGCAAGGTTCTGCAGGACGATGAGGATGAGAAAACTTGGCTTTATGTACGCCTGCTCGTTCAGCTGGGCAGGGGGACACTGGATAAAGAAACTCGTTTCCACTTTATTCATATGACGCACAACCTGACCTTCGGACAGCTTAAATTTATCCGGGAGTTGTATCTTCGCAAGACTCTGGAACTAAAGGGATATAACTCCAAAGGAGACGCAGAGCTAGCGCTGACAGATAAACCGGAGGGGATGACACAGCGTGCCATCAGTACTTTAATTAGCTGGGGTCTGATCAGAGAAGATCGTAGCGGAGAAGTCCGGCGTGCTCCTTTTTATCTTATGAATGATGATATGCATACCCTGATTAATCTGTTGTTTAGCAGCAAATCGCTGCAGCCTGCCGAAATAGAAATGGAAGTTAAAGACCAACCCGATGTCGTGATACTTACCTCGTTCCACTCAGACAGAGATCTATATGTTACTGAATTGCCTGAAAAGCTGGAACGTCAAAAACTGAAGGTCGCAATAATCGAAAATAACAGTGACCATCAGAAAACAACTCTCGCCGGCTTATATGTTTTCCTCACCACAGGGGAAGAGGAGATCCATTTTCGTCGGGAAGAATGCACGTATATCCAGGTCAGAGACACCCCGGCAAAGGACGGTGATCCCCTTATGAGAGTAAGAGTCAAGTCATCGATATTCAACGGTTCAGACATCTCAAAAACCTCCATTGACATATTACGGGACGTTATCAACAGGGTTGCGGATGGTGTGTTACGTCTTCATCAGGCGAAGGCCAGTAAGTAAAAGTCGATTTCCAAACGGCTTTTTACCTCTTACCGTATAAAAAGCCTCGTTGGGGTGTAAGTCGAGTTGAAATTTACGTTCTTAATAACCGCAATGTATACAACCTGGGATAACGAATAATGAAACGGAAGTTTTGCTCTCTGCTCCTGATCGTTATGGCGTTTTCGGCCAGTGCAGATTTCAGCGGCCGGATTGTGCGCGTGCTGGACGGGGATACCGTTGAGATGCTTGAGCCAGGAAACCAACTGACGCGCATTCGTCTGGCCGGCATCGATGCGCCGGAAAAGAGTCAGCCGTTTGGCCAGCGTTCCCGTCAGGAACTCTCATCAATGGTGGCCCAGCGGCATGTAACCGTCACCGGAAGTGATAAGGATCGCTATGGACGTCTGCTCGGTACCGTGTGGATTGGCGTGACAGATGTGAATGCCGAACAGATACGCAAAGGCCTGGCCTGGGCATACCGGTACCACGGAAAACCTACCCGGCCAGACTACGCTGTTCTGGAGGCCGAAGCCCGCCTTCAGTCAGTCGGACTCTGGTCAGAACCGGGTCAGACTGAGCCCTGGCGCTGGCGTAGCCTGCATCAGAATGGGCTAAAAAAGAATAATGATTAAGGAGATTTCTGAATGACGTTAAAATTGACAGAAAGCAAGCTGGAAAACCTTGTAGATACTTTAAATGCCATTATATGCGGTGAAGTAAATATTACACGTGAGCAGCGTGAAAATATGGTCAGGACGGTTGCAATTCTGGGAGGGTTAACGGAGCGGCAGCGCCTCATCACTGCGGAAAAAGAAGCTAAAAAGCAGGTAAAAGAAGAAAAGGAAAAAAAACCACGCCTTCCGGATGAAGTGTTTCCGCGTTCAGGAAAACCGTGGTCACCGGAGGACCTGGACCTTATTCATTCGATTATTGCTGATATTCCGGATGACAGAATCGACGATCATATACTCTGGCTGTCGAAGAAACTGCAGCGCACCCCTTATGCCATCACCCTGAAAATTGTCAGTGAAGGCCGTATGAACGAGGAATGGGCTAAAGGGTGGAAGCCTGCCGCAAAATCTATTCGTGAAGATTTCGCTCTGGTCAGGGAAAAAACTTCAGCAAATAATACAGATAATTCATGAGCGAACGCCACATATATAAAAGGGTCGATAAATTTGCCCAGATTTTGGGCGCTAATATGAATTTTTTATTAGGAACCTTCCTACTCCGCTAAATATAATATTCATGCAGCCGATAATAAGAGTGTAAGAAAGGGGGCGGTGTGAACGATTTTCATATTTTAAGTATTTGTATTCAGAATAAGGATGTGGCAGGCGCAATGCGCGTGCTGCGTGATAAATCAGAATTTGCGGTGCGCAAGATTCTGGAGAAACTTAAGATCAGGGTCACAACGCGAACCGGCAGGGCATTCTGGCATTATGTTCAGGGCTGGCTGTTAACCGCGTGTCGCCAGGGGAATCTACAGCATGAATCGTTCAGTACCCGACGTTCTTCCCACTATCCGGAACGCCAGCCAGCTCAGTCCCGCAGCTCTCGATATGGTCAAACTTCTCGCACTTCTGGCCATGATTATCGACCACATCAATACGGTGTTTCTGTCGCCAGCCTTGCCGGTGATGTATGCGCTTGGCCGGATGGCCTTCCCCCTGTTCACGCTTATATGGGCGATGAACGTACAGCGCACCCCGGAACGACTTCAGAAGAGAGCCAGTCGTCTGTGGATCTGGGCAGTCATCACCCAGCCGGTGTTCAGCCTGGCCTTCTGGCATCAGCAGCCCTGGTGGGCCCTGAACATTCTGTTCGTGTTTGCCGGCGTCACGCAGCTGCTTGCCCTGCAGTACCGGCACGGCCGGAAAGGAATGTTTGCGGGATATCTGCTCCTGGCCCTCATGATTTGGCCACTGGAGCCGGCAAGCTACGGGCTGGCAGGAATAACGCTGGCCATCAGTATGGCAACGGTTTCTGGCAGCGATACACCCGGAGTGCAGCGGCTGGCGGCCATCACTGCCGTGCTGTCACTGATTTGTTTAAACGGGTTATCGCATCTCCTGGATATGCCCGCAGAAACATTATTACTGGCCACGTTGCCTACTCTGGCATTCCCCCTGGCAGTAGTTTCCTTCTGCAGGCAAATCTGTCCGGACGGCCGCCGGCGTTTCATGCCGCGTAATTTCTTTTATTATGCTTACGCCGGTCACCTGGGGATTATTGGTCTTATACAGTATACTTTCGCCTGATTAGGGAGGACGTGATGGCTATCAGTGAGAAAGAGCTGCTTGAGGCAGGTTTCAGCAAGAGCGAAGTGGACAATTTACAGGGCCGGCTTGCAGCAGGCGGAGGCACCATGCAGTATCTCATCGATGCGCTATCACGGCGCTTCCGGGTGTCGGTATGGATCACTGTCGTGCTGGTTCTGGTTATGCTGGTCACCCTCATTGCCGGCAGCCGGACACACATTCTTTCCGGGGGCATGAGTTCCCTTGTCGTCCTGATCATTGCCTGGGTGACCTTCCCACCTGTACTGGGCTGGAAAGCATTCCGCCTGCAGAAGACTATTTCCCGGAAGGCTCAATAGTCAGTAAATCAAGCGCCACTTTGGCTTTAACTCCCCATCCCGCAATTTTAAGCGCCATTGCGGGACGTGGCGTGCCGGATACTTTCCTGAAGAAATCGGGCCTGGTCCAGTACCACAGCCGTTGTGCTTCGGGTTTCAGCCTCAGGCCATACGCGCCGTACACTTCGCTGAAGAGTGTGACAGCCTTATAGGTTCCCAACCCCTGCTGCCGGCTGAAGCCCAGAAATTCAGCGAACTCCATCGATCCGTCCGCAAATATCCCCTCCGTCTGTTTATCACCGAGGAGGTTGTGTGCGGCCTCACGTGAAATCGTGTTAAAGCCATTTACGACTATCACCGCACCAGCCACCACGCCCACCGGCGTCATGGAGGACATCATGACGATCCCACCAAAGATGGCCGCACCGGCCACCACGACGTCGACCGCTGAAATGATGTAGCCCACAATTTTGTTCTCGTCCCGGACAACCTTCACCTCAGCATAGAGTTTTGCATAGCCGGTTTTGAGCGATCGGGACTGCTCCAGCAGGCTGGTATTCTCAGCCCGTAAGGCCCGCAGACAGGCCATACAGTCATCATCCGTTTTCGCCCGGCGCGCGGCCTCAAACTGGGCCATGATGAATGCCCTGATCTCATCCACAAACTGAATCCGGATAAAACCATCCTGGAGATGCATAGCCGCCACCGTGTTGGCCGTATTCACCAGTTTCCGGGCCTCAAGGTTGATCATGGTTTCGGCCCAGGCACGGGGATTCTGGCCGGGTAAAAGCAACGTGTCCATTTTATCGCCTCGCTTATCTGTTTCTGAAAGCATATTCCCGAAACGAGTTTTGACAACAAAAAAAGGGCACGCTGCCCTGCAGAACTCACTGATGCCGCATCGCGGCATGGAGGCGCCAGCTGAAGCCAGACAGGGAGAGAAAGTCGACGGGCGCCGTGACCGGCGTAAGCCGCTGCGGTTTGAAAGGTTCTGCCTGTCCCATCCCTTACCCTGCAAAGCCATACCCGCGAACCGCCACGCCTGGTAGTGACGTGCGCGGTCGGAGTGAGCACGTCGAGGCCAGAGGCCGCTGACGGGCTGTATCTCCGCGTTAGCGCCGTGAGGCGCTTACGAGCGTGTACAGCGGGCTTGCCGCGACGCTAACTGCAGCAGCTCTTACTTCTAGTTACAACATCCCTCTTAAAGCGAGGGTGTTCCGGCCCTTCGGGCCGGGGCGGCGTCGGTTTAGCAGGGGTCAGGTAAGTATGCAGTGTTGGGTTCTGGCCAGAACGGGGCCCGGCGCTTGCGACGGGAGGAACTTTTGATTTTATTCTGAGCGCGCGGCCGTGAGGCCGCTGCATGCGAAGGCATTTTACGTTATCCACAGAGTGGCCGAAGACAATGATCTACTCTGGAATGTAATGAACAGAGAGATAAAAACGGTGAAGTAAGACTGTTTTGCGGAATGTCTTTTATTCATTTCCGGGTTACTTCACTTATTCGTTTGCGGATTTCTGTGTAAAAAAAGAGACAGTGGCCATTGCGGACCATAACGACACGCAGTACGTCATGGTGACCGGAAGGAGAAAGGAGTAAAGGATGAAAAATGAGCAGAATGGCCGAAAAAAACCAGCACGAAAAGCCCCGGTGAGGGGCCTGTAAACAGAAAGACTGTTGTTTCGTCTGTGACTAGTCAGGTGGAGAAAGCGCCAGATCCAGCTGGTAAAGATGCTGGATGGCCAGCGCCTTCAGGCGCTCAGATGTGCACCAGTACGCTTCGTCAGGCGGCAGGGTGCGGTAAATCCATTCAGACATTGCATGGAGTCGTTCATCTGCCGGCAGCTTAATCAGATTGTTGGCACGTTTACGCTCCGCGCCTTTTTTGCGGCGGTAAACGAGTGCCTCCCGGCGCTTACGGCCGGACCAGCATTTCCGCGCGGAATGGGGCTGAACATCATCATGTTCGCTCATCACCCCTTCCCGGATCAGCTGCTCACGCTCGGCGCTCTGACGGAGCTTCTTCTCCTGCTCTTTAAACAGCTTGTCCATATCGACGCCCAGCATCTGGAATCCCACGGGGGTGATATAGACATACGTTGGCAGCCAGGTGCGGGATTCACGATCCCAGGCGCGTTCTTCTGCGAGGCCCAGAACGCCAAACCGTACCTGTTCCTCAATAAGCCGTGAAAGGCGTGACACCGTCACCTCTGTTTCCGGAATGACATTGCCTTTTGCGTCCTTTGCACTGAGTTCTTTTGCAAGACGGGAGATACACATGCCGACGGTATGCTTGCCGGCATCACAGAAGCTGATGAGCACTGGCCAGAGGGCATCGAGCAGGCGCTGACGTTCCGGACGGAAGCCATATTTACGTCCCGCCTTACGGCGGCCGGCGACATAGAGAGGGTGACGAGAAACATGCATGCGCAGGCTGACCTGCCCGGTTTCTTTGTCTTTTTTCACCAGGCGATTGTAGGCATGACCGAGCTGTCCGGAGAGCTTTTTATAATGCTCCGGGCGATACCAGGCCGGGTTCTCACATTTGGCTTTTGTGGAATGCTCACCGCGTTTGCGGCGGGTCAGTTTTTTGACCGGTGCAATGAGGAAATTACCCTGAGTGCCGGCATCGACATCCTGCCAGAAACGGGTTAGCTCATCTTTCGGTAGATCTGACCAGTGAACAGAAATCTGATTGTCATTCACGGCGGCCTGTTCTTATGGCGGCCGGGTGTTGTTTTCTATGGTGCATGCGTTATAATCCTTCACAGGCAACGCGCCTGCTTTTGGACCCCCTGATACCTGTGTCTTCCGCCAAGATGATGACAGTTATCGGGGGGTTTGTGCATTCAGGCTCCGGGAAATCCCGTCACCTGCTCCTGAACGTTTTACTGGACACGTCCTGTCCCTGTTTGTTTCCGGAAGTCCGCATTTCTTCCGTAAAACCATCTTCTGCCACCCGTCTGCCTCACCACAAAGCAGTCAAACCGTCAGTTTGAGTTAGGTCACAAAAGTAATCTGAATCAACAATCTGTCCCACCACAAGACGATCGCTGACGATCCGAATACTACCTTCTCGTCAGTAATTTTTCCAGATGTTAGACCAGATAACCGTCCATAGTTTGCATGCTAATTGCCCTTAAGGGACTATAACCGGCAGCGCTCGCCGCAGTATCAGGCCGGCAGGCCTGATCGAGGAAGCGCAGGAGAACGGAACGGGAAGATGGCATTTACGCGCGGAATCTGAAGATCAGCCTCTGGCGGGAGACGATCTACAGGGGGTCGTCTCAGAAAACGGAATCTATGGTCACTCCCGTTTTTGCAACACCGATTTTGACGATAAGTTGGCTTGCTTGAATCTATCCGGCGTCTGAATG
>NZ_JBLKCZ010000048.1:0-11994 GCF_047530595.1 Enterobacter sp. 01-M-02-SI-ECC
ATTTAACTTATGTTGAGTAAAAACTAGGTTCATGGATAATTTTGTGGCTACTGTATTGTTTTTTCAAAGATTCTAAGTTTCCATGAGTAATTCACTTCATGAACTAAAACTATGTATCTAGCATTAGCTGACAGTTAGTTCCGGTTCATAAAACCATCTTACATCACATTTTCACAACGAACACATCATAGCATTAGATGGTTATCTGATTGATCTATTGAATAAAAAATTGGTTGCGATAGCATAGATTTTATCAAGGCTTATGTCTCTGAGGGCGGTAGCGTTCTTAATTAAATTATTGACAAGGATGTGCAAATCAGCTAGGAATTTTGTAGAGATTCATGCGTATAACGCTGATGATACCTTACTGTCAGAACGTCATTACAGATGTCAGCGAATCAACGGTTCGTACCGATGACTGCTGTGATGCACTCATGGAGATTTAAAACAGAAAGTTTGTGAGTGAGGTGCTGGTAGATTCTAGGGCGCATGAATAAAGTACATATTGCACTAACGCGGTAAATTTTAAAACCTAATTTAAATCGTATGCAGCCTTAGATCTCATGCCTAACGACACTATAAATTTTTGCTTTTAATTTAACAGAAGCCGGAATTCATGTGGAGGAAGAGAGCAAAGAGTCGTATGGCTGTTTTCATCGTACTAATCAAGACTGACTGGTTTTGCCAGAAGGGAGATAAGCTCAGTCCGTAGTAGCCAGCTAACTGACAAATTAATTTGTCGGCCCCTTGCCCGTGCTTATATAAACACAATTATATAAGTTTCTAATCCAGCAGTTTTTCATTTTAAGAGGAATTTAAATGTACAATGGTACACCTACTGAAGTAGAAGAAAAACTCAGATCATGTCAAGTGGAAAGTATTGGTGTAGCTGCAAAATATTTTAGATCGCGCTCATCTGGATCATGTCTTATAAGCTTGCCGACAGGTGCAGGGAAAAGTGGTGTTATATGTTGTCTAAGTCAATTCAGTAAATATAAAAACATATTAATTGTTACATATCGAAGAGCTGTTTGTGATCAGTTGTATAAACAGATTAGAGGTGATTTTTTTACTAAACTAACCGATTCTGGTAAATCTAAATCACTTACAATTAAAGATGTGCATAATGACATCAATAAAGAAAGTAACAGTGGGATATTTTGCACTACCTTCCAAAAATTGCTAAAAATCAACAGTGATGAGATCAATAAAATCTGTGATGAATTTGAGTTGATCATTATTGATGAAGGTCATTCCGAACCATCGCCAGAATGGGGAGGAATTATTCGTAAGTTTAAAGCAAAAAAAATAATAGTGACTGCCACACCATACCGAAACGACTTATTTAGTTTTGATATTGATACAGATCACTCATATATATATACATACAAAAATGCCATAGAAGAAGGCATAATATCAGCACCTGTTTTTGCAAAAGCAAAAAAGGAAGATTTAGTCAGTGTAGTAAGGGATTACTTAAACAAAAATAGTGATACATTGTGTATTGTCAAGTGTGATAATTTTAAAAACATATGCGAATATTATAATCTTTTTAAAGATGAATTTAAAACGCTTGCGATTCATAGACAATTTGAGACTTCACCACTGGATGAGAATTTATATAATGTACCAAGCAATTTATCTGAAAGCCCTTATAAAATACTAATTCATCAACGTATGTTAGATGAAGGTATCGATCTTCCGAATGCAAAACTACTAATATTAACCTATAGTGTTCGGAGTGGTAAGGAATTAGTACAAACAATGGGGCGTGTTGTAAGGTGGTACAAAGACAAAAGCCCACTGGTTATAGACTACAATGAGTGCACCAACGTTGATTTATGGGAGAACTACCAAGAATTTGATAATTACTTGACGGATAAAACATCTTTAAGGAAATTCATTAATACTTTAAATACAGCATCTTTAGTTGAAAAGTATTTAGACGCATTTCCGGAAATTAGTTATTTTGACGCGACATATAAAAAGAAATTTGACTTCAAAACATTCAACCCTTCCACATCCTTAAAAATACCTCTCGCGTCAGTATGTTTTTATTACAAAGATAAGGGCTTTAATCTAATTGATTGTTTAGATAAAATATATTGGGAATTTACAAGAGAAGGGTCTTTATCAAAAATTGATAGTGACTCTGGCATCATTACATCAGTTTGTTTTGACAGTTCCAGATTTCTTAAGGATACGTTATTCTTTCAACCATCACTTGAGTTTGTAATTATACGTGAAGTAGGTGATATTGTTGCGATTTATGATAGTCGCGGTAGAAAATACAATAAAAGAATTGAATTAGGTATCAGACAACCAGTTGGCCCGGATAAGCTATTTAAGCTAATTTCGCTAAATGAAAAATCTAAAACAACGCAAGCTAGCACAAGGGCTATACAGATTAATTCACAGCAAGCAGAAAGTATTCTTTATGTGTCTGATAGGTTAGAGTCAACGACTTCAACTCAAGCCAATGGAAGCTATGCAGTATCAACTACAATAGGTTCTAATCTTCATGATGATCTTTCGATTATGTCCTCATATTATTTAGGCGTAGGATCCGGCCGTGTTAGTGATCAAAAAGAAAGACAATTTAGTTTTGAAAGGTTTTGTGAATGGGTTAATGATGTAAAAACCAATTTAGAAGGCGCTAACAAAGTATCTAGTTCATTTCTTAATTCATTTGCTCAAACTGTTGATGGTATACCTACTGAAAAACCAGTTGCTTGTATTATTGATCTAAGCAACTATAACGGTTTGTTGAAAGTGTATTGTAATGGCAAGCACAAAAAAATAACATCAAACTATCTATTTAAAAAATATAATTTTGGCATTTCTTTTTTTGACAAAACACTACTTCCGCTTGTTATAAACACCAATGGAAGTAATCTATCAAAGATGGGGGGGGCCATAAGGTCAGCGATATTCTTACCTCGAGAACTAGATTTTTATGTTGACAAAGGTGAATTAAAAACACGTAATCAAACTCTAACCTTTATGGTTGATAATGAAGTTGTTAATGAAAGTGATATTTTTAACAATAACACCGTGAAATTAATATTTGACAATGGAATCACTTACTTAAATGGTCTGTTTTATAAATTTACTCTCCCCACAGACAATGCAAGAGTTGCAGATGAATTTTTCTCGAGATTTGTAGAATTACAAGATTTGTTGTCAGGTGGATTATCAGAAAAAGATGAGGATGGATTGATCGGAACTAGTTTTAGCCCCTCATCGATATTTTATTTGATAGATCAACTGTCAAACCTGAGAACTAAATCTGTGCAACTATCTCAATTGGGACCATTTTATCAATATATCCCTAATGTTGATTTGATTCTTTGTACGGATATGGATACAGAACCAGCTGATTTTGTTCTTTCTTCCAAAGACAAACTTATCTATGTACACATAAAATGCGGTGCCGCAGGAAAACCTGAATCTTCAGCAGGTTCGATTTGCGAAGTCGGTAGCCAAGCGATAAAAAACATACATTACTTGATTAGTAATGATAAAAATTTACAATTTGCCAATTTAACTAGGCTGAGAAATCCTTGGCCAAAATTAGGAGGTAATAAGCATAATATAGAATTAGACAGTAGAATAAGATTGTTTGAGGGAACTTTCAATATTAATCACGACATAAATGATGTCTTAGAAAAGATAAACAAACGAAGAGCCAGTTCATTAGTAAGAAAAGAAATATGGATCGTTGTTGGTAACGGATTTTCATTGAGTCATTTTAAGTCACAATTTAATCCTTCAGTAGTGAAAAAATCACAAGAATCAATGCAATCATATCAACTTATAGACTCATGGCTATTACAATCCAAAAGTCTTGGTATAGATCTTAAATTTTTTGTTTCTCCATAAGAAATTTCGCGACAGAGATCCTTAACGGTGCGTCGAGCTTCGACGGAATTCAGAATAATGATGGTCTGGTGTTCGGTGAATCGTGCTTTGCGCATGGCAATCTCCTATCAGAACAAAACCAGTATGCCGGATGATCTCTAAAAGTGAATGGACCGATATGCAGGGATGCTTACAGTGGGTCTTCGACCTTTATAAGCATAGTAAAGAATAGAATATGCCAATGTACGATAATCTGTGCACTCTATTACCTGCGCAAAAAAGTACACCAGAATTGTTTGTCTGGTTTGGCAAATCGAGATCATTAGGCGGCATAGCGAATGACTTTAAATGAAAAGCCCGATTCATCAATGAAGATTGAGAAAACAAAAACCTTGCCCCCAGCAGAGGGCGAGCGCCGGGCAATGCGTGGCTATATGGGCCAATATGAAAGAGCCGGTGCAGCCATTTATGCTGAATTAGAGCGTGGGCAATTGGAGTGGATAGGCGTGGCGGACCGCAGTGCGGGTATCGCTGATGATTTAGTACTTGGATTTAATGGCCTTATCGTTGGGCACCAGTTCAAAACGTCCCGTTTCCCAGGTACATTTACAGTACAGACACTCTTAGTAGGGGCTGATGGTCTGCTTAAGCCATTAGTTTGCGCCTGGCAAAATCTTTGTAGTGCTAACCCAACGTCTCACGTAGAAATTCGTTTAGTTGTCAACGACTATCCATCAGTAAACGACGCCCCCGGAATGGAAGCTCCAGCTCACAGTGCTGCCTTCCTTGATGAGTTTGAACATTTTCCCAAACGCACGCTTGAGGAATGGCGCTACAGTAACTGGGGCGGTTTAGTCGAAATATTGTTTCAACATTCTTGCCTAGGTGGCGATGATTTCGAGAGATTTTTTCATGCGTTGCGCATAATTCATGGCTCAGCAGCAGATTTTATACAATTTCATAAACTCAGTGCAGAACAAGCGAGACTGGCGTCTGATATAGCAAAAATATTACCTCAGTTGGTCTCCGATAAACGAGATAGGGACCGATGGTCCTGTGAAGAACTATTAAATGAACTAGGGTGGAAAGATCCGACCAAAACACGCCACGTACATCGCTTTCCCATCGGTGCTCACGTCCAACGCAACCGCGATACGGAACTACAACTTCTCCAGACGATACGCAACACAATCCAGGGCTATGTGGCATTGATTGGGCCTCCAGGTTCGGGGAAATCGACCTTGCTACAGACAACCCTGGCTACCGAATATAACACTCGGGTCGTGCGCTATCTGGCTTTCATACCGGGAGCTGCGCAAGGTGTAGGACGCGGGGAAGCTGATGATTTCTTCGAAGACATTTCTGCCCAGTTACGCAGCAGCGGGCTGCCTGGGCTTCGCCTTCGAGACAGCAGCCAATTTGAAAGGCGCGAACAATTCGGTGAACTGCTCAAACAAGCTGGCGAGCGTTATCAACGTGATACAGTAAGAACCATCATTATTGTTGATGGGCTGGATCATATCCCCCGCGAAGAACTACCAGCCCATTCGCTGTTAGGCGAATTGCCGCTGCCTGCAGCCATCCCTTTGGGCGTGACATTTATACTTGGTACCCAGCGACTGGAACTCAGGCATCTCAAACCCGCAGTACAGGAACAGGCTGGGCATCCGGATCGTCTCGTAACAATGCATCCACTTGAGAGAGTGGCGGTCGCCAGGATGGCAGACGTTTTGGGTCTTGATTCAACCATTTCGCGTGTAAAACTTTATGAACTTAGCCGCGGTCATCCGCTGGCGGCCAATTATCTCATTAAGGCACTGTTATCGGCAGATGAACAGGACACATCATGCATCCTCGCCGGAGGGATGGAATTTAATGGCGATATTGAATCAGTTTACGCATCCGCCTGGAGAGAAATCGCAAACGACCCTGATGTTATGCATGTTCTGGGTTTCATTGCCCGTATCGAAGCTCCGATGCCGCTGAAATTGCTGGCAACAATCGTAGATGCTCAGGCGATAGAGCGTACCTTAAAGACCGTCCGGCATTTACTCAAGGAAACCTCAAAGGGGTGGACTGTATTCCATAACAGCTTCCGTCTATTTGTGCTCTCCAAACCAAAGATAACACTGGGCAGTATAGATGAAACCTATTCACAACATATTTATCGTGAATTAGCTGAACTATCTCGTCATGCACCAGAGCATTCATTACAGTCCTGGCTAACACTGCGCTATCTCGCCCGGTCAGGAGAGCGTGATGAACTTCTGGTGCTCGCAACGCCAGCATATTTTCGACACCAGTTTGCACATGGACGTTCCTGTTCAGAGATTGATTCGGACATCCACTTGGCTCTGATTGCTGCACGTTCCACGTATGATGGTGTAATTGCCACACGGTTGCTACTTTGCCGTGAAGAGATATCCAGACGAACTCAAGCACTGGAGTATGCTAATGAACTTCCGCGCGCGATGTTAAAAGTTGGCGATATTGATGCGGCGATCTCTTTCGTCCAGGACTTTCCCAATGCGGGCTATGAAGTTGTTGACCTGCTTTTGGAACAGGGTGATTTTGACCGCGCGAAAGAACTGTTTGAGCACCTTGAGCCATTGTCTCACTTGCATACCCCCAGATTCGAGCACTATGGGGACTCGCATAATCTACAAGAATTCAAAAAATGGGCAAAACGAGTTTTTCACTTCCGCGACTCTGAGCAAATTAAGCAGGCAATAGACTATTTGACCGTTGAGGGGTTAAAACACGCCACAAGTGTATCAACAGATGAAAATATTACCTCTATTCGCGAACAGTTAAAGTGGACAGTGGTCGAGGCAATTGTTAACTGGCAAGCAGACGTTAATATTCAGGATACCTGCAATCAGTATGGCATTCATGAGCAAGAGATACCGGTTTTGATGACTCAGGCTGGATTTACTGCCAGAGACAGAGGAAATAATATCTTAGCATTGGAATTATTTAAGACTGCCATGGCATTGTCTGATTTTAATGATGTTTCTAATGGCGGGCGAAGATCGATTGCATTATTTTATGCCACCTCGGGTTGCACCGATCTGGCTTCAATATTATTCGAAAACCTTTTTGCACCTGCAATTTCGATGGGAGACAATGAATTAGAATCAACAAAAGCACTGACTCTTGCAGCCATGGAACATGCGCAACTTTGCGTTTTGCTCGGCAAATCCCTGCCCGACGTAGTCACCTCCACACACGCTATCTTACGACCGCTGCAGACACATGCTTCAGAAACGGGACGCTTGTTGGGGCTGTCCATAATAAATGCATCATGCATTCCTTCTGGAAATATTCAAATGGTCTGTCGCATGGTGATGAGATATGTAATGCAACTCAATAGCCATTCTGGAAACGATACCTATCAGGCTCAATTGGCATTGACAGCTACATCACCACTGATTTGTACATTAATTAAAATTTCTGCGCTGCGTGGTAAGGTCGAATATAATTCAGTACTAAATGAAATTGATAATGTAATGCCTGCTTTAATATTAAAAGGCAATACACTACTCCGGCGTGAAATAGCATTGGCAATGTATCAGGCTGACGGTGACCGTGAAAGGGCGGCCGCCAGACTTGAGCATATGGTAAACGAGTTGGTAGAAAATACACCTAGCGAACAACTCGAGACCCTGTCAGTTCTGGCAAACAGCTTTGCTGCAATTGGTGATGTTGACCGGGCACTAAACTTACTTGCTTCGATACATGACCACTGTTTAGGCTACGCTCTGGCAGCGCGTAAGGACCCTTTATACTCTGTCTGGAAAGACATATTGATTTTGGCCAATGCGGCAGACCCAGAACACCGTGCTCAACGAATAGGTCAGTTGATACGACAGGTTGATGGTATGAAGGAAACCGAGGGAGCATCTGCCGCATATCGTTTGACAGAAGTGTTAATCAATGAAGCAATGCGTATGAATGCGCACAGTGGTTATACCGTGGCACAGAAACTCAGCAACTGGGGGCTGATTCCATGGCCAAATCAGGTAAATGAACTGGTAATTGGTATGCTAGAACGCCGTCCTGAAATGGTGTTTCTCTGTACACCAATTTGGTGCGGGCTATGCCTTCCATTCTACATTGAACCCTATTATCGTGACCCTACACATGTAGGCAATTATATTGACGTTGCTGCAAATGCAGCGGGGCCTTCATCGATTGCCAAACTGGTATCAATTCTATTACCGGCAATCCAGGTTCATAGTCGAGCTCACGAGCGACTCACACTATTAAATCGCCTGAGCAAGGCGGCATTGAGACACGGTTATACCGATAACCAACTTGATAATGCCATTACTCGATGGACTTCAGAGGCCCCCGAAGCCCGCCGCTCCTACACGCCACAAAAGTACGAAGAGGCTTCAACCCTTGACGAACTTCAACAGGCATTTGAATCAAATGATTCAGAACCTGAGTATCATGCGCCTTATCGTTTTTGTGAGCTTGCAAAGTCCGCCGCATTAGACAAGGTGGTGAAAATGTATGAGCGCTGGCATTGCCTGCAGTCGGATGCACGTTGTCGTTTTTTGGTTGCAGAGCGGCTAGTTAATGCGGGGGACACTACGTTAGCCAGAAAATTAGTTGATGATTACGATACCAGTAGTGACCGGGAGATGTCATGGAGCCAATGGTTAGGAGGAAATCGATTCCGTCTCTTCCGCGCGCGTAAGCTACTCGATGGCGCAGCAATTCATCATGAAGCATATGAAGACTTCATCAGTTCAATTGTGGCGGGGAAAGAAAGCACCATGTCGTTGCTAACAGATATGGCCGACATTCTTCCTGTGATCTGTGAGTCGCCAGACTGGCCCGCCGTTTGGTCTATCTTAGCAGAGCAGATGTCTTTCACTCGCGAACACCGTATTGGTGAAATTTTCGAATTTGAGAATGAAAATATAACCGACGAAGAGTTACTCGCGGAATTGCTCCATTTTTCATTACGATTGCCTATCACCGAAGCTCGACAACATGCAGAGAAAACTGCACTAATTCTGGCGGAACATTCAACAGGAGGGCAAATCGTATTTGAGCACACTATCACACGACTCCTGACTGGCCCCCTTGATGAACCACTCCAGGCATTGCAAGTTTTGCTTTTGCTAAAACAGAACCACTTTGCAGCTGAAATTGGTGATTTAGTCTCTGGCCTTACGAATCATCGTGATATAGCTGTTGCTGAAGCTGCGTGCTTGCTAGCACAATATTGGCAGCTACCTATATCGATTGATTTTCATCCGTTGCCGTTGACATATCGATTGGCACTCGACGGAGACCCTGATCATGAACATGCTCTGTTAGATCCTGTGAGTGGGGCGATGCATATTGAAGTCGACTTAGGATGGACGCAAATGCTTCGTCCCGTTGCAAGGAGACTTGCAGAGCTGGCTGATTGTGAGGAAATGAACATACGCCAGCGTGCCGCAACGTTTATCCAGCAATGGGGAGGGCTGGCAGCCTTTGGCCCTGGAGCAACAAAAAAGACCGAATCTCAGTTACGCACACTCTCAATGCAAATCTCCTATCTTAAGCCCCATGCTTACATTGGCATACTGGCACTTCGTCATGTCGCTGGAGAGCTGAGCTTGGCAGGCTTGCTCTCACCAAGGGATAAACCATCGCTACTGGAACAATTGGATGCAGCACTTCCGCCAGCACCTCGCCCTGAAATGCAAATCCGACCAACTGGCATTAGGCGACCGCTGAAAGTCAAGGATGCCCCGTGGAGTGAAGCTGAAGAAATGTGGACAAATTTGGTTGAAGAGGATGTAAAACCCTGGAGAGATCGTGCCGATGAATTCGTAATAGCCGAGGTTTCACAATTCAAAATGCATGATACCCGGCGAGCTGAATACCAGGTCTATCGAATTAGCGCACCTCAAATTCATATTTCTGATGCCAAATTCATGGCATGGTATCAAAGTTTGCCCGCAGTCGTTTGGCTGGGTCAAATGATCCCACTCGACGAAGACCTCGCACCGACAATAGTCAGACGTGTAGTCAGTTCCATCGGGACAATGTCTTCGCCGGGATATGCCATTGCATTATGCCCTAATATCCAGATGCATCTGGGATGGCATGAATGCAGCGAGATGCCTAATATTTATACCGACCAGAATTCAAAAGTCGTAGCAAGATTAGTGAATTGGCGAGACGCCGGACCAGTTGATATTGATGATGATTATATATGGGGGGAAGGTTGCTATCTGACGCTTTCCAAAGCAGGCTTGATACAAGTCCAGACTCTGTTTGGTGAGCTCACCGTACGTAATTTCGCAAGCAGATCTGTTCGGCAATTACGACAAGGCGAAGCGCAAATGATAAAGACAGCTCAGAATCTTTTCAGTACTACTTTCGACTCGCTGGATTAATGACACGATTTTGAGGAACCTCCTTATGTTAATCAGCGCATATTCATCATCAGTGGCCTTATCATCCAGCTTATCTTTTTGTTTTAAAGCGATTGTTTCCCGGTCTTTCCGGGTCAAATTAGTCTGATTGGTATAACGATCATCGGATACATATAGTAGTGCTACTAATCTGAAAGCATGATGGTTTACTAAATTTTGGATCTTAACGCTACGCCCCTTGTAGTTGGCTATGTTGGGATCGCCTAGCCGAGCAGCTCTATTCAGAGTATCCATTGCGCTACGTACGCCATCTGTAGCCAGATAGATGGGAAGCGTTTATTATGCGTCACGGAAATTTCGGCGGTTCCGGCGTACAACCCCAGATTAACGTCCGCTCATCGCTCACAGCGGACATTTAAATTGGTCAATTTATCCGCACCGAGCCAGAATCGGGCGTGGCTAAACAGTCTGAGTTGATCAATGGGGAAACAGATCAAATGCTTAGAGGCGGTGCCTGATGTCCAGACCTATCAAATAGGCTTGCTCCTATCACCATTCCTCACGCCTTGCCGGTGAATCAAACTCCTTTTCTACAAAATTCGTAGGCTTTGTATAAGTTGAAAGAGGTGCAGAACTGAGCGAAATCTCCACCCCTAAAATATTTAACACTTTGTATAGACGCTCAAAACTTGCTTTTGAAGGATTTGCCTCAAGGCGAGCATAAGTCTGCTGAGTTACACCCAACATGGCAGATAATTCTCTTTGAGTTAATCCTTTTGATTTACGAAAACCAATTAAAAGTGGACGTAACTGGCTTAGAAGTCTAACGGGAAAAATAGTATCCATAAGTACGTGGCCATGTCGATTTCTTCATAATAAATTCAATCCTCATAAAAAACAGCCTGTAAGGTGTTTTATTACTTTACAGTTTAAAAGGTGTAAGGATGAACTCGTTGTTTAACTAGTACTGCTTGAATTTTAAAGGTTGCATCTCGCTCTGGCTGGGATTATATTTATTAAGGACTAGCATATAGTGGTGTACGCTGTTAACCTCAGTGTAATGAGGCTGATCAGGGTATGAAGGGAGAGGGCGGACTCTGCTTCGCCCTCTCTTTTTCATGAACTTATTTAACTTTAAATGTTTTTTAAAAGTCATTGCTTTATTGCAATGGTTTTATTAAAAATCCCAATCAATGTGTTTATTTTTTCATTTATCTTAATTTGCTTTTTCTCTTGTTCGAGAGAAAGTTTCCTGAATTCATTTTCCCTGCTCGGCACGGCAATTATCAATTCTTCATAAATCTCCTTTGCTCCTGATACTTTTTCCAACTCGCTGCTGTATTTTTCAATAAGAGTTCTTATTTGAATGTTTACATTGCTATGTTCATAACTGGTGGCACTTGAAATAAGTTGACAGGGGCTTTTTTTGGGTACCTCAATTAACTCTACGTTTTCCTTTACGACATTGAATTCAGATGTGGCTGAGTATAAATATTGATACGCACCTAATTTTCTTACTTTATTTAACAATCCCTTTCTAACCAGACCTTGAATTTGGTTATAAGCAAAAGCTTTTGCCTTTAAATAATTTTTCGGAAGTGAAAATCGCTCGATAAGAATTTTCGCTACTTCGTTACTGGTGAAGTTATCTTTGCCAATATAGATGATTGCAGAAAATATGTACGACTCAGGGTTGGTTACTCTACTATTCATATCACTAAAAAAAGGCTGTTAACTTAGGATTGCTAAG
>NZ_JBLKCZ010000049.1:0-11264 GCF_047530595.1 Enterobacter sp. 01-M-02-SI-ECC
CAAAGGCCAGGCCTCAGCATTTTATTATGGTGATCCCCTGGGCGAAATGCGCCTGGTAAGCAGAGTTTTTGAAATGTAAGGCCTTTGAATAAGACAAAAGGCTGCCTCATCGCTAACTTTGCAACAGTGCCTTCTATTGCCCAAGCTATTGTCACCACGCTGCGGGAGCGGAAGGTGTTACTTCCCGCACCTGACACAATAGAGCGGATCGGCTTTGCCGGCCGCGTAATAGCCCGCCGTCGCGCCGAGGCTGCCCTGATATCGGGCCTTTCAGCCGAAAAGCTCCAATCCCTCGATGATCTTTTGACGGTTGATCCCGAGATACGACAGACGCGATTCCATTGGCTGCGATCTGCGCCAGATGCTCCGGGAGCAACCAACCTGGTCACGCTGACCGACAGGATCGCTTTCATCCGCGCGCTCGATATCGATCCCCGACTACAAGCCCGCATCCACTCCGGTCGCTGGGAGCAGATGGTCCGGGAGGGCGATGTGACACCGGCATGGCTTGCCGCCGACTTCAACGCCAGTCGGCGGCGCGCGACGATCATCGCGCAGATCATCAAGCTTGGGCAAAAGCTCACCGACGCCGCAGTCACCATGTTCATCAAGCTGATCGGCAGGCTGTTTTCGCAGGCGAATAACCGCAAGAAGCAGCGCCATGTGAACACCCGGATGGAGACGGCTAAGGCACTACGGCTGTTTCTCGACACGATATCGGCTCTTCAGTGCGCCAATGACAATGATGAAGATGCAATTGAAACGCTCGACCGCCACGTCGGCTGGCATCGCTTGGTGCAGGCAAAGCCGACGCTTGCGGCGATGGTGGAAGACAATGACGCCTCACCCTTGCTTATTGCAGCTGAGCAATATGCCAATGTTCGCAATTATGCAGGCCGGTTCCTCCTGACCTTCACATTCCATTCAAGTCGTCGGTATGATCCTTTGCTGGCAGCGATCGAAACACTCAGATCCCTTTACGCGGAAGGAAGGCGCGTGCTTCCCGAACGTGTCCCGATCGCTCATCTCGGCGCGGCGGAGCGTAAACTGATCTTCGGGCAGGCAAAGGCCGATCGCCGTCTCTATGAGATTGCAACACTGGCAGCGTTGCGCGAGCGGCTTCGTTCGGCCGACATCTGGGTCGAAGGCAGCAGGGCGTTCCGGCCGATAAATGAAAATTTCATGCCCCGCCCTACTTTTACCAAGCTGAAGGAAACTGACCAGCTTGGGCTCGGTGTGCAGCGCGACGGGGTGGCTTGGCTCACCGAAATGCAACAATTGCTGGACTTCAATCTGAAACGTCTCGCCCATCGCGCCCGCAACGGCAAACTTGAAGGCGTCCGTCTCGATGCCGGAACCCTGATTGTAACACCGCTGGCGAGCGAAGTGCCCGCTGCAGCCGATGAACTAAATATCGAACTCAGCGAAATGTATCCGCTTGTCGAAGTGCCGGATCTCTTAAGAGACGTGCATGAGTGGACCGGCTTTGCCGACCAGTTCACCCATGTTCGAACGGGCGATTCACCGCAAAACATTCCGGCCATGCTCGCCGGCACGCTCGCGGACGCCACCAATCTTGGCCCGAAACGTATGGCCGGAGCCTCCAAGGGGATCAGCGCCCATCAGATCGGATGGATGCGCATGTTCCATGCCCGCACGGAAACCTATCGCGCAGCGCAGGCATGTGTGACCGACGCCCATGCGCGTCATCCCCACGCCCAGCTCTGGGGAACAGGGACGACCGCATCATCTGATGGTCAGTTCTTCCGGGCCAGTGATCGTGCCGCCAAACGCGGTGATATCAACCTGCATTATGGCAGCGAGCCAGGCTCGAAATTTTACAGCCACCTTTCCGATCAGTACGGCTATTTCAGCATTCTGCCGATCAGCCCGACCGAGAGCGAGGCAGCCTATGTTCTCGACGGCCTGTTCGACCACGACACCATCCTGGAGATCGAGGAGCACTTTACCGATACCGGAGGTGCGAGCGATCATGTATTTGCCCTCTTCACTCTGATCGGAAAGCGTTTTGCGCCTCGGCTGCGCAATCTCAAGGACCGGAAGTTCCATACTTTCGAAAAGGCCGACTCATATCCAGCACTGGCCAACCATATCGGCGCGCCGATCAATACCGCCCTCATTCTGGAACACTGGGATGACCTTCTCCATCTGGCGGCATCAATCACGACACGCTCTGTTGCGCCCTCAATGATCCTCAAAAAGCTGGCGGCATCCTCGAAACCGAGCCAGTTGGCGAAAGCCCTGCGTGAGCTCGGGCGCATCGAGCGATCCCTGTTTATGATCGAATGGTATTCCAACCCGGCACTTCGCCGGCGATGTCAAGCCGGTCTTAACAAAGGAGAATCCGCCCACAAGCTCAAGCGGGCCGTTTTCTTCCATGAGCGCGGCGAAATCCGCGACCGATCGTTCGAAAGTCAGGCATTCCGTGCCTCGGGCCTCAACCTTGTCGTCAGCGCCATCGTCCACTGGAATACCGTTTATCTCAGCCGTGCCGTAGCCCATCTGCGTCAAAGTGGTCGAACTATCCCCGACATATTGCTCAAGCATGTCTCGCCACTCAGCTGGGAGCACATAAATCTCACCGGCATCTATTCCTGGGACACCGAGCAGCAGATGCCCGAAGGCTTCAGGCCATTGCGACTTCCTGGAAGAATCCTCCGCGCTGCATGACGTTCCCGCTCCGTTCGGTCTTAGCGTACGATTTCGAGCAGCTCTTGTTCTGACCCCGAAATGGCATCGCCACCTTCGGGCCCAGAGGGCTGGCGACGCTCGCCTATGGGAGATCGCGGTGCTGTTCCATCTGCGCGATGCGTTCCGCTCCGGAGATGTCTGGCTTACTAGGTCCCGGCGCTATGGCGATCTGAAACACGCACTCGTTCCGGCACAAGCCATCGCGGAAGGCGGTCGTCTCGCTGTGCCATTGCGGCCGGAGGAATGGCTGGCAGACCGGCAAGATCGCCTCGACATGCGGTTGCGCGAGCTTGGCCGTGCCGCTCGCGCAGGCACGATCCCGGGCGGGTCGATTGAAAACGGCGTTCTGCATATCGAGAAACTCGAAGCCGCCGCGCCGACAGGCGCCGAAGATCTGGTGCTCGATCTCTACAAGCAGATCCCGCCCACGCGCATCACCGATCTCCTGCTGGAGGTGGATGCGGCGACCGGCTTCACCGAAGCGTTCACCCATCTGCGCACAGGAGCACCCTGCGCTGACCGGATCGGGCTAATGAACGTTATCTTGGCGGAAGGGATCAACCTCGGCTTGCGCAAAATGGCGGATGCGACAAACACCCACACCTTCTGGGAATTGATCCGCATTGGACGGTGGCATGTCGAGGGCGAAGCCTATGACCGGGCGCTGGCCATGGTGGTCGAGGCACAGGCAGCGTTACCCATGGCCCGGTTCTGGGGCATGGGCACGTCGGCTTCGAGCGACGGACAGTTCTTCGTCGCTACAGAGCAAGGTGAGGCCATGAACCTGGTCAACGCGAAATATGGCAATACCCCGGGCCTGAAAGCCTATAGCCACGTCTCCGACCAATATGCGCCGTTCGCAACCCAGGTGATTCCTGCAACGGCAAGCGAAGCGCCTTACATCCTCGATGGCCTGCTGATGAACGATGCTGGACGCCATATCCGCGAGCAGTTCACCGACACGGGCGGCTTCACCGATCACGTCTTTGCCGCATGTGCCATTCTCGGCTACCGGTTCGCTCCGCGCATCCGCGACCTGCCATCCAAACGGCTCTACGCGTTCAATCCGTCGGCCGCCCCGGCGCACCTGCGAGCGTTGATCGGCGGAAAGGTCAACCAAGCCATGATCGAGCGCAATTGGCCCGACATCCTGCGCATCGCCGCCACCATTGCTGCCGGGACCGTCGCGCCAAGCCAGATTCTGCGGAAACTCGCCTCCTATCCGCGGCAGAACGAGCTCGCGACAGCCCTGCGGGAAGTCGGTCGCGTCGAGCGCACCCTGTTCATGATCGACTGGATTCTGGATGCCGAACTCCAACGGCGTGCCCAGATCGGGCTCAACAAAGGCGAAGCTCATCATGCGCTGAAGCGGGCAATCAGCTTCCACCGCCGCGGTGAAATCCGCGACCGTTCCGCCGAAGGCCAGCATTACCGCATCGCCGGCATGAATCTGCTCGCCGCCATCATCATCTTCTGGAACACCATGAAGCTCGGCGAGGTCGTTGCAAACCAGAAACGCGATGGAAAGCTGCTATCGCCCGATCTCTTGGCCCATGTTTCGCCGCTCGGATGGGAACACATCAATCTCACCGGAGAATATCGCTGGCCAAAGCCTTAGCGTAGGATTCCGCCCCCTCCCGCAAACGACCCCTTTCCTACGGCGAGCAACACACCGCCCGCCCGCTACTGACCCCCGATGAGGTCCGCAACCTGCCGCAACATGTCGAATTGCTGTTCCTCGCCGGGCAACGGCCCATCGTCGCCGGCAAGCTCGCCTATTATGCCGATACAGAGTTCCGGGGCCTGTATGACGCTCCCTGACGTGACAAGGAAGCCGGACCCGGCGCTGTGGCCAGGACTTTGTTACGAACGGACCCTCCGGCTCTCTACGGCGCTATTGGGGAGCGCGTTCGCCTCCGGGCCGGCGCGGCTTGCGCCGCGATCAACCCGCCGACCTGGCGCAAGCCTCTATTCAGGGAAAACCACGGCCGCGATGGTAGCCCCCGGCCGGCCCGCTCTCATCATCTAGGGCCGTAGGGACGGCCGGGGGCGGCCACACACGCAAGCATTAGCGTATTAAGCTAATACGTATCAACGTGCATAAGGTTCGATCGGCGGCAATCCGTGCTGTGCCAGCACCGCCGTCAGCCCGGCCTCGGCCATCGCCTGAATTGTCGTTCCCTCTGCATCCGCGAGCTGGCGAAGGCGCTGCCAGTCCGATCGCCGAACCTTGACCGTAAGTGCGACAGTCTCGCCCCCTCCCCTCTTTCGCCTCGGCGTCGGGATTTCCACGGCCGGGCGGTCGTCCTCGATCGCTGCAAGGCTGGTGGCTGCCGCGCCGGCTTTCGGGCGGGTGAAGGCCGCAAGGCCGGTTGCTTTCTTTGCCATAGGTTCCGCTCCTTAGATACGCGCTTACGTATTTAGCTATTTACGCTCTAACGTGTCCTTGATCCACGCCCACAAAGCCCGGATTTCCTCCGCCGCTTTCCCTTCGGCCTCGAACTCTGTCACGGCACTGCCGGTCGTGACAGCGCGGGCGAACGTGCGCCGGTCGGTAATCTCGCCGGGAACGATCGGCAGGCCGTAGGCTTCAAGCGCCGCGCGCGTCTCTCCGATCTCGGGCGCGCGGAACGGGCAGGCTGACAGGACGAACGCGCCGCGCACCTTCGCCGCCGTCACGATCTCGACGGCGGCCGGGACCGCAGCGAGGTCAAACGCGGACGGTCGAACCGGAATCAAGACCAGCTCCGACCTACGGGCTATCTGGCCTGCCGCCGGGGCGGCATGGGGCGGGGCGTCCACTACGGCCAAGGTCATACCCTCGCCCTCGGCCGCCCTAAGCGCCGCGTCCAGTTCCCCGGCCTGCGCCGTGGCGACGATCGGCGTTCCAGCTTCCCGCGCGCTTGCCCATGCGGTCGCGCTTTCCTGTGGGTCCGCATCAATGACGCAAACCCGTTCGCCTGTCGCCTCGGCCGCCACGGCGGTATGAACCGAAAGCGTGGTTTTTCCGCTGCCGCCCTTCTGGCTCAAAAACGCAATGACGTTCATGCGTCAATCCTTTTTTGCGTGAATACGTATTAAAGCATATAGCTAGGGACGTTACTACGTCTTTAAGCTAGTGCGGCCATTCCTCGGCCGGCCAGTCCTGCGACGTGTGGATGACGCGCACGATCACGACGCTTTCCCGGCCCGCCACGTCCCGCAGCTCATAGGCGATGATGTAGGGATGCCGGGCGAGGGACTTTTCATAGGTTCCGCTCACCCGCCCAGGCCGTCCGGTCGCAAATTCGCCGAGCTTGTTCCCGGCTTCCTCGATCGCGTCCACGACCCGTTCGGCGGCGAATGGGTTGTCCTCTGCGATATAACGCAGGATTTCGAGGTTATCCCGCTGCGCCTCAATCGACCAGAAAACCGGCCTCATCCGCGCGCAGCTTTCCGGCGCTTCGCTTCCTCGATAACCTCACGCATTTCCGCGATGGCCTGCGCGTGGGGAATCACTCGGCCAGCCGCCGCATCGGCCATGCCCCGCTTGATACCGTCGATGATTTCAAGCTCGCGATCGACATAAGCGGCGACGGCCTCGCCGGCGAGGAAGGATTTGCTTCGCTGCGTGTCGGTCGCGATCCGGTCGAGCTTTTCTTTCACATCGGGCCGAACCCGAATCGTCATGGTGGTGCTAGCGGTCATAGAAATGCCTCCGTTGTGCTGAATTGTGTACACCTTAGCACGCTTCGCCGGCCACCGCCACCGCCGTC
Organism: Enterobacter sp. 01-M-02-SI-ECC; assembly: GCF_047530595.1. Lineage (NCBI taxonomy): Bacteria > Pseudomonadati > Pseudomonadota > Gammaproteobacteria > Enterobacterales > Enterobacteriaceae > Enterobacter > Enterobacter sp. 01-M-02-SI-ECC. The sequence goes on from NZ_JBLKCZ010000049.1 coordinate 6,468, forward strand.
TATCACGACAATACGCTGAAACGTCAATACGTATTTACGTAAATAGTTGAGCGCCGGCCTGGTCCCTTTTTCCTCTCGAAAGCCCATAGGGCGTTGGCCGCAGGCGCGAACGATGCGGGTTAGGTGGTGAGGTGCCGTTTCCCGGCCCGCCTATACGCGGGCCGGAACCGCCGCAGGGCCGCGAAAGCGGTCCGAACAGCGGCTACCGTTTATGTTCCGCCTCTTAGATAAAGATCAGATGGGGATTCAGTCTGCTTATCGGACTCACGTTTCATCACACCCTTTGCCAACATCACGAGAGCCTTTCCGAGCGCGTTGTCGCCGGCGTCGAGCTGCGTTCGCTCATCGAGGAGTAGGGTGTTCTTGTAGGCGTCGATTGCCTCGCTCCAAGCCTGTTGATCCTGTCCATGATCGGCAGGCGGGGGCGGGGCCTTGCCGAACCGGCCAAGGAACTGCTGGGCCTTTTCCGGCAGGGACAGGCGATAGGCGTTGCTGGCCTGCTGGACCTGTGGGCCGCGCCCCTCGTTCCCGGTAGGTTCGTAGCGCCGTAGCCAGTCAATGAAACCATGCGCCCGCAGGTTCTTCAGCGCCCGCACGATCGTATCCCGCGAGCGGCCCAAGCGGTCCATGATCGTGCTGATTGACGGCTCAAGCCGGCCGGTGCGGAAGTCGATGAGATTGACGAACAGCCGCAGCACGTCGAGCGCCACTGATCCAAGCGGGCCGCTGCGCTCGCCCTTCTCACGCAAACCGGCCTCGTTGTAGATTTCAGCCGCTTTCAAGATCGCCTGCACGTCCTTGCGCGTCGTCGGCCGCCATATGCGGCCCTCCGACCGCCCCCGGAAATGGCTGCGCCGGCGAACTGGCGTCGGGCAACGCGCGGCCGGGGGAGGTAGGACCAGGCTAAAGGTTTCCTGTCCCGATCCGCGCAAGGCGGCCCGGCGCCCATGGGCGAGCGTCGTAAGCTCCCCGGCCTCGTCGTCGGTGAGCTGGCCCGCGCCGTATCGCGTCCAGACCTCCCGCATGATTTCATCAAGCGCGTTCCCGCGCGCGCAGCCGATCGCGGCCGCGTATTGCGTCCTCAACATATGCCCTTCGTCCCTTCCGTTCGGAGACATGACGGCGCGGACGGCAGGCACAGCTTTCCCCGTTTCCGCAAGGAATCAATCTTGCGAATTGGAGTGCTCTAGCGTAGATAAGGGGAGAGCTTGGCCCCGTTAGCTACGGTGTGTCTGACGGCCTACAAAAACGCTCGACCGTTGGCGCGGTCGGGCGTTTTGCCGTTATGCCCTTGGCTGATGCTCGATATAGAACCTCAATGCTTCCTCGATGATCGATGCGCGTGCTGACACGCCCCGTTGCTCCTTGATCTTATCGATCGCCTCGACAAGCTCGCCCGGAACATAGGTATTCAGCGCCACACGACCGGCAGCCATCTGCCGTGCCCTGTGGGCGGCAACGCTCTTCCGAATCTCTGCTGCGCGCTCCTTCATGTTTACAACTAACGGCAATCCATCCGATTCTGCAATCCCTTGAGTACGGAACCGAAAAAGGCACTACTTGAGGGCGAGGCCACCACATGCAAAAACGTTAGTGCGTTAATACGTATTTGCGTTTTATAGAGTTTAAGTGCAATGGCTTTGTAGTCATTGGCTTATGGCCGCTTTCGAGATAGGAAAGCTGTATGATAGAAGCATCGAGTACCACCTGCATCGTGCTCCCGTTCGCCTGACGCGAGGAGCTTGAGCGAGGAACGTCATGTTCTTCGCAATAGATGTCGTGCGCCCGGAAAAGAGCGACGGCTAGATATGCAGAGAGAACCCCAATGAACAACTACTTCGAAAGCCCGTTCAAGGGCATCACGCTAGGGTCAGGACCCATTGATTTGAACTGACGGCTGTGATTCAGATGGGCGTATAGGAGCCCGACTGATGAGTAATTTGTTTTGGCTGACGGACGAGCAAATGGCTCGTCTTCAGCCCTATTTCCCCAAGAGCCATGGCCGCCAGCGCGTTGATGATCGACGCGTTCTGAGCGGCATCATCTTCGTCAACCGCAACGGGCTGCGTTGGCGTGATGCGCCGAAGGAATATGGCCCGGCGAAGACGCTTTATAACCGCTGGAAACGCTGGGGCGACAAGGGCGTATTTATCCAGATGATGGAAGGTCTGGCCGTGCCTGAAGCCGCAGAGCACAAGACCATCATGATCGATGCGACCTATCTCAAGGCCCACCGCACGGCTTCCAGCTTGCGGGTAAAAAAGGGGGCGCGGGCCGCCTGATTGGACGCACGAAAGGCGGCATGAACACCAAGCTTCATGCCGTAACGGATGCGAGTGGTCGCCCGATCAGCTTCTTCATAACGGCAGGCCAGGTCAGCGATTACACCGGTGCTGCCGCCTTGCTTGATGAACTTCCCAAGGCCAAATGGTTGCTGGCCGACCGTGGCTATGATGCCGACTGGTATCGTGACGCTTTACAGGCGAAGGGGATCACTCCCTGCATTCCAGGTCGAAAATCCCGCAAGAAGACCATCAAATACGACAAACGCCGCTACAAACGGCGCAACCGGATCGAGATCATGTTCGGGCGTCTCAAAGACTGGCGGCGTGTCGCTACGCGTTACGACCGGTGCCCAATGGCCTTTCTCTCCGCCATCGCTCTCGCTGCGACCGTTATCTTCTGGCTATGAGCAATGAGTCCTGACCCTAGCGCATATCAAGCCAGAGGAGCCTGAGGTACTTGGTCTTTTAGCCCTCATGGAACTCCAGTGCTCTCGGCTGCTTGCCCGACAAGATCGTCAAGGCTTGCCAGTGCCGCTCGATCGTCAGGATCGTGGCTTGTGGGATCGATTGCTCATACGTCGAGGTCTGGAGATAGTTGAGCGAGCATGCCGCATGTCGTCTCCCACTGGATGGTATCTTCTGCAAGCGTTGATTTCTGCTTGTCACGCGCGGGCTGCGAGCTTTCGAGACACCAATTGGCGAGAGATACTGGCGAGATATGACGCGCTCTTCCTGTTGAGCCCTACATACGTAGTTGCCCTCAATCGAGCAGTCGCTGTGTCGTGGGCCATGAACCCCGCTGCAGGGATGGCGGTCCTTAAGGCGATTGAGGACGAGTGGGACGTGGAGACCTACCCGCTTTTTCACGCGACGCGGGCGGATTTCCTTTCGCGTCTTGGTTTCCAAGACCAAGCTGCGGCAGCCTATCAGGCTGCGGCCGTACTCAGCACCAACCTACCTCAAAAGTTGTTCTTGGTCACGCGCGCTGAGGAATGCCTGGCAGGGTCTCGGACAGATGTTGGATAACATCAGTCGATTGACGGTGATTGCGCGCACGTGGACGCGCATCATGACAGGTATGACGAGCCTTTGAACGTCCGCTGGCTGTGCCGGCGCCATCATATCCGGCTGCACTTCTACGGTGAGGACATGTTTCCTATGTGCAGGCCGCATCACGTATGAACGGCGGCTCTCCGGTTATGCCTCAACGCCGCTGAAAGCGTCGCGCGGTCAGTCAGCCATGACGATCATACCTTATTCAGATCATGCGATCGGCGCCCTGCCATCAGGAGGATGAAATGCGTAAAGATCAGATCCCGGATTTCGTTGATGAGATCTTCGCCACCGGCTGCCCAATCACCGCAGTAGGACAAGATTGCTATGTTTTGCAGAGAGCGATCTGCTGGCAGAAGACTTCGACCGTGTTGGTGAGGTGGTCGATAAAATCTGCCAGCGATAAGGAAAGCGTGACCATCTGTTGCTGACATCGTCGATCATTTGAGGAGCCTCGGCCGTTTCTACGACCTGCGGCTTGAGACACTCCAATAGCGACTATGGGTCGGTCCGCGCTTTAGAATAAGGGATCTAGACCCTGTCGCCAATTTTGGCCTGACGGGGGTTTCCAGCTACGCCTTCATATGTCGTGCCTCAGCCGCGCTGCAAGCGCCGGGCACTGATGCCCAGCATGCTGGTGGTCTTCACCTTTCCGCCGACGCGCCTGAGGATGATGATTGCCGCGTCCGTGGCCAGCCCGGTGCCGATGGCAGCCAAATGACCCAATTGGAACGGCAGATAGCCCGGCTTGACCACGAGAAGCACTCCGATGAAGCCGATGACCACGGCGGTCCACCGCCGAACCGCGATGCTGAAGCCACAAATCGAGCTTTGCGAGGAGTTTCTTTATCCGTCTCAATGAGATAAGGGCCAACTTTAGATCAAGTGCGTCGTAGTACGGCGTGCACCTTGGGCTTGATCCAGCTATAGTGTAATTGTATGCTGGAAATATGTGCAACCCTGGTGTCTAGGCCGTGCGAAGCCAATCAGGCTCGAAAGTCGTTGCGGGTTGTTATCCGTTAAAGGCGGCGACTGTAGCCGCCGCTATTTGGCCCCTTGATACCATTTAGCATTTGGAGCTTTAGGTTCTATAATTTAACGTTACGCTACAGCCGACACCCCGCTTGCCTGAGCGTTTGGATTTCAATCACTTAGTAGACCAACTTGCGGGTCGACGGTTCGTGTCCCTTCAAGGCGGAGGCTTCGGCAGCTGGCGTCTCTATGCCGCGGTGGTGCTTTTCCGAAACGGAAGTCGCCCATTCGCGTCACGTAAACCGACCGTCAGGCGGTACGGCTTAGGAGAATAATCGCAAAGCAGACTGAGACCACCACCCTCGCGCTACCCTTTGCGCAGGCGTCGAAGGCGATCAGGTGCGCTGATCGAGTCTGTCGAGCACCATCGCTGCAAGTTCATCGCTGGTGTGTGCACCACTATCGAGAACACGGGTTGTGGACGGAA